>NZ_JBNCAB010000052.1:0-50606 GCF_049805555.1 Burkholderia sp. DN3021
GTGCCGGCCGATCTGCCGGCCGCGCTGCTCGGCCGGCGCGCCGACCTCGTCGCCGCGCGCTGGCGGGTCGAGGCGGCGAGCCGCAACGTCGCAGCCGCCCGCGCGGAGTTCCTGCCGAACGTGAGTCTCACCGCGCTGATCGGGCTCGCGACACGCGGCGGCGCATCGCTGTTCCAGGCCGCGTCGCGCACCTACAACGTCAGTCCGGCCGTGAGCCTGCCGATCTTCGACGGCGGCGAGCGGCGCGGCGTGCTGCGCAGGCGCGATGCGCAATACGACCTCGCGGTCGCCGGCTACAACAAGACGCTGATCGGTGCGATCGGCGAGGTGGCCGACGATCTGCACCGCCTGCGCTCGCTCGCCGTGCAGGCCGATGCGCAGCAGCTTGCGTTCGACTCCGCCACCGATGCGTGGCGGCTCGCGGACGCGCGCTACCGGGCCGGCGTCGGCAGCTACCTCGACGCGCTCGTCGTGCGCCAGCAACTGCTGATCGCAAGCCGCGAGGTCGCCGCGCGGCGCGCGCCGCGCGCGGACCAGTCGCTGCAGCTCGTCGCCGCGCTCGGCGGCGGCTTCCGCGCCGAGCCGGACGACGTCGCGCTCGCCGCCACTCCTTCCCACCGTCCTTGACATCGAACCATGAGCAGCGACAACCCCCTGCAGACTCCCGCGCGGCCCGCAGCCGCCGATCCCGCCAGCGCCCGCCAGAACCCGGCGGCCGACCATACCGGTGCGCCGCGCGCACCGGGCGGCCCGGACGCGCGCACGCAACCGGCACCGGGCGGCGCCGCACCCGCGACACCGCCGCCGCCCGCGCGACGCAAGCACCTCGTGCGTGCGCTCGTCGCCGTGTTCGCGCTCGGCATCGTCGGCTGGGGCATCTGGTACGTGCTCGTCGGCCGCTGGTACGAAGCCACCGACAACGCGTACGCGCAAGGCAACGTCGTCGAGCTGACGCCGCAGGTGACGGGCACCGTCGTGTCGATCGACGCGGACGACGGCAACCTCGTGCGCGCCGGCACGCCGCTCGTCCGTCTCGACGCGAGCGACGCGCAGATCGCGCTCGCAGCCGCGCAGGCCGACCTCGCGGCAACGGTACGCAAGGTGCGCGGCCTGTACAGCAACGAGCGCGGGCTCGCGAACAGCATCGACGGCGCGCGCGCCGAACTCGACGCGCGACGCATCGCGCTCGACAAGGCGAAAGCCGACTACAGCCGTCGCGAGGATCTCGGCCGCTCCGGCGCGATCTCGCGCGAGGAGCTCGCGCATGCGCGCGATACGCTGACGTCCGCGCAAAGCGCGTATGCGGCCGCGCAAAGCGCGCTCGCGACGTTGAGCGAGCAGCATCAGACGAGCAAGGCGCTCGTCGACGACACCGCGGTCGCGTCGCATCCCGACGTGCAGGCCGCGGCCGCACGGCTGCGCGCCGCGTACCTTGCGCGCGCCCGCACCGACATCGTCGCGCCCGTGACCGGTTATGTCGCGAAGCGCACGGTGCAGGTCGGGCAGCGCGTGTCGCCCGGCGTGCCGCTGCTCGCGGTCGTGCCGTTGCGCGAGCTGTGGGTCGACGCGAACTTCACCGAGAAGCAGCTCGAGCACATGCGCATCGGGCAGCCGGTCGAACTGACCGCCGACCTGTACGGCGACGCGGTGCGTTACAGCGGGCGCGTGCAGAGCCTCGGCGTCGGCACCGGCAGCGCGTTCTCGCTGCTGCCGGCGCAGAACGCGACCGGCAACTGGATCAAGATCGTGCAGCGGCTGCCGGTGCGCATCGAACTGACGGACCCGGCCCAGCTCGACGCGCATCCGCTGCGGATCGGCCTGTCGATGCACGCACGCGTCGACCAGCACGACCGCAGCGGTGCGATGCTGTCGCATCGCGAGCAACGCGCGCCCGTGTTCCGCACCGACGTGTACCGCGACGAGCTCGCGCGCGCCGACAGCCTGATCGCCGACGTCGTGCATGCGAACCAGCCCGCCGCGGTGCGCACGGAGCGTGTGCGATGAGCGGCCCGATGGCGGCCGCCGATGCCGGCTTTCGTCCGTCGAGCGTCGCGCTGACGACCTTCGGCCTCGCGCTCGCGGTCTTCATGCAGGTGCTCGACGGCACCGTCGCGAACGTGTCGCTGCCGACGATCGCCGGCAACTTCGGCGTGAGCACGACGCAAAGCGCATGGGTTGTCACGACGTTCTCGGTCAGCAATGCGATCGCGCTGCCGCTGACCGGGTTTCTCGTCAAGCGCATCGGGCAGGTCAGGCTGTTCGTGTGGGCGACGCTCGCGTTCACGTTTGCGTCGCTGCTGTGCGGCCTCGCGCAAAACCTGCCGCAGCTCGTCGCATTCCGCGCGCTGCAGGGCCTGGTGGCCGGGCCGATGATCCCGACCACGCAGGCGCTGATGCTGTCGATCTACCCGCCGCAGCGACGCGGCTTCGCGCTGTCGATGATCGCGATGGTCACCGTCGTCGCGCCGATCGCGGGCCCCGTGTTCGGCGGCTGGGTCACCGAGCATTACTCGTGGCGCTGGGCGTTCCTGATCAATTTGCCGATCGGCGTGTTCGCCGCGATGTGCGTATTCGCGCAGATGCGCGCGCGCGTCGAGACGACCGTCGCCGCGCGTGTCGACTACGTCGGCCTCGCCGCGCTCGTGGTCGGCGTCGGCGCGCTGCAGATCGTGCTCGACAAGGGCAACGAAGCCGACTGGTTCAACTCGACGTTCATCGTCGTGATGTCGGTGGTCGCCGCGTTCGGCATCGCGCTGTTCCTGATCTGGGAGCTCAACGAACCGAACCCGATCGTGAACCTGCGGCTGTTCGCGCATCGCAACTTCGCGGCTGGCACGCTGACGCTCGTGCTCGCGTATTCGGCGTTCTTCGCGGTCAACGTGATCGTGCCGCAGTGGCTGCAGCGCACGCTCGGCTACACCGCGTTCTGGGCCGGGCTCGCGGTCGCGCCGATGGGCGTGATCCCGGTGCTGATGACGCCGTTCATGGGCAAGTATGCGCCGCGCTTCAACATGCGCGTGCTCGTGTGCTGCGCGTTCGCGATCCTCGGCACGTCGTCGTTCCTGCGCGCGGGCTTCGTGCCGGACATCGACTTCACGCACATCGCGCTGATCCAGCTGCTGCAGGGCCTCGGCCTCGCGCTGTTCATCATGCCGATCAACAGCATCCTGCTGTCCGACCTGAAGCCGGACGAGATCGCCGCCGGCTCCGGCCTGTCGACGTTCCTGCGCACGCTCGGCGCGAGCTTCGCCGTGTCGATCACGTCGTTCCTGTGGGACCGGCGCGCGATCCTGCATCACGCACAGCTCAGCGAGCACGTGAGCGCGTTCGATCCGGCCGTGCGGGCCGAAGTCGCGCGGCTCGGCGGCGGCGATCCGCAGCGTGCGGCGACGCTGCTGGGCAACCTGATCGATGCACAGGCCTACCAGATTTCGTTCAACGACATTTCGTTCGCGCTCGGCTGCGTGTATCTCGCCGTGATCGCGGTGGTGTGGCTCGCCCGCCCGCCGTTCGGCCCCGGCGCCGCCGCGAAACGATGAAGCGGGCGCTGCGCGGCCCGTTCCGACCCATGCTGTTCAATTCGATGGAGGTTGACCCGATGCATACCCACCACGCTGGAGAAACGCCGTCCGACCTGGCGACGCTTGCCGTGTTCGACGTCACGGAATTTCCGCTCGTCGTCGTGCGCAACGATGCGATCGCGGCCGGCTACGCGCAGCGCTGGCTCGACGACATGCACACGCTGATGCGGCACGGCGAGCCGTTTGTCATGATCTTTCCGCCGGCCCGCCCGGACGAACCGCACGACGACCGCAAGGAGCGCGGCATGTGGCTCAAGCAGAACCGTGCCGCGCTCGCCGAGGTCTGCCGCGCGCTCGTCACGATCGAACCGGACCCGAAGGAGCGCGAAGCGGCCATCGCGAACGCGGCCGGCATCGAAAAGGCGTTCGGGATTCCGCTCGACGTGACGGCTTCGCTCGAAGACGCGAAGCAGGCGGGCCGGCGACGCCTGACTGAGGCGCTCTAGCGCGGCCCGTTCGCGCGCAACGCCTCGAACCGGTTGCGCAAGTCCGCCTGAATGCAGATTCCAACTAAACGGGGTGGCTTGTATGAATGGACTGGATTGTCTGAAATGGTTGGTACCCGGCGACACGGACGCGTCATGGCAGCGGATGACCGACGCGGCCGCCGGGATGGGGTTCGACAAGGTCGTACTGATCGTGTTGCCGTTTACCGGCGCGTCGTTCGATCTCGCGCGCAAGTGGAGCAGCGGCGTGCCCGGATGGACGGCGCTGTACCGGCAGCGCCAGTTCGACCGCGTCGACCCGATGCTGCGGCATTGCTTCCGCTCGGCGCTGCCGCTCGTCTGGGACGACGCGCTGTTCGCGCTGCCCGAGCAGCGGCCGTGCTACGAAGCGGCGTCCGCGTACGGCATGCGCAGCGGCGTCGTGCTGCCGGTGCGCGGCGCGAAAGGGGAGGTCGGCATGCTGTCGTGCGCAAGCGCGGACGACCTCGGCCGGACGCGCGAGCGTTGCGACCGCCATCTCGCGGCGCTGACGCTGCTGCGCGACATCGCGTGCGAAGCGATCGCCGGCACGCATTGCCATGCACCGCCCGACAGCGTGCCGCGGCTCAGCCGGCGGGAAGTCGAATGCCTGCGCTGGCACGCGGCCGGCAAGACGTCGTGGGAAATCGGCCACATCCTGAACGTGACCGAGTCGTGCATCAATTTCCACTTCATGAACATCCGCTGCAAGTTCAACGTGTCACGTCGGCACGAAGCCGTGCTGCGTGCGGTCGAGTGGGGGCTGATCAGCATCTCCGACGTGACGGTGCCCACCTGATGCGGGCGCGCCCGCGAGCCAGCGATCGAGAAACGCACTGAGCCATGCCGCCGTCGCGCGGTCGTGCCGCCGGCCCTCATTTGCCTGCGTCGCGAGATCCTGCGCGCCGGGCGCCGACAGCTTGTGCGCGGCGGCCGTGCTCCAGCGCCGCATCATCGAATAGCTCACTTCCGGATGAAACTGGACGCCGTAAGCGTGCGGCCCGTAACGAACGGCCTGGTTCTCGAAATGCTCGCCGGTCGCGAGGATCTCGAGCCCGGCGACGCGCTCGAAGCCCTCGCGATGCCACTGGTAGACATGCGACGGCCATGAACCGAGCCGTCGGCCGGCGGGCGTCGCGGCGATCGGCCAATAGCCGATTTCCGCGCGCCCGTCCCGATGCGCGCTCACGCGGCCGCCCAGATGGCGGATCATCATCTGCGCGCCGAGGCAGACGCCGAGAAAGGGTGCGGCCTCGCGCAGCGGCACGCCGATCCAGTCGATCTCGTCGCGCATCCAGCGATCGCCGTCATTCGCGCTCATCGGGCCGCCGAACACCACGGCGCCCGCATGATCGGCGAGCGTCGCCGGCAACGGATCGCCGAGCGGCGGGCGCCGGATGTCGAGCGGATGGCCGCGAGCCGCGAGCAGCCGCCCGATCCGGCCGGGGCTCGACTGTTCGCGATGCAGGACGATCAGGATCGGACGAAGTGCTGAGTGCGTCATGTCGTGTGATTGGGTAGGAAGTCAGCCCGGCTGGCCGCGCAGCGCGTCGAACGAGACCATCACCTGTTCGCGGTAGGCGGGCCGTCGGCACAGGCGGGCGTACCAGGCCTCGACGTGCGGCAACGGCGGCCGCTCGACGTCGAGCGAGAAATAGCGGAACAGCGTCGCGCCGGCCGGAATGTCGGCCAGGCCCGGCGTCGCGCCGCCCAGAAAAGGTTGCGTCGACAACAGCCGGTCGAGCAGCCGGTAGTGCGCGGCGCTGCGTGCGGCCTTGTCGCGCACGATCGCGTCGTCGCGCCGCTCGGCCGGCGTGCGCACCAGCGCCCAGAACAATCCGGTCATCACGTCGGGCTCGAGCGAGGTCTGCGACCAGTCCATCCAGCGCTCCGCGCGCGAACGGGCGAACGTGTCGCGGCACCAGAACGGATTGTTCGGCACGCGCGCGGCGAGATAACGCAGGATCGTGTGCGACTCCCAGACGACGTCGCCGTCCCAGTCGATCACCGGGATCCGGCAGGTCGGGTTCAGCGCCGCGAACGCGGGCGTCTGCAGCGAGCCGTGCTCGCCGCCGGCCGGGATGTGCCGGTACGGCAATCCCAGCTCGCCGATGAGCCACAACACCTTCTGCACGTTGAACGACGTGCGGCGGCCCCAGACGGTCAGCATCGCGCGGCATCCCCGCAGGCACCGGCATCCGCGCACGCCGCGTAGCGGTCGAGACCGGCGGCGAGATCGGCGATCAGGTCGTCGGCATCCTCGAGCCCGATGTGCAGGCGCACGCCGCGGCTGCCAGGCGGCCAGCGCTCCGCGAGGCCGTGCGCGCCCAGTTCGAACGGCAGCGCGAGGCTCTCGTAGCCGCCCCACGAGTAACCGAGCCCGAACAGCGTCAGGTGGTCGAGAAACGCTTCGATCGCGTGCCGAGGCGCAGGCCGCAGCACGATCGAGAACAGCCCCGATGCGCCGCCGAAATCGCGGCGCCACAGCGTGTGGCCGTCGTCGCCGGGCAGCGCCGGATACAGCACGCGCTGCACCTCGGCGCGCGACGCAAGCCAGCTCGCGACCGCGAGCGCGTTGCGCTGGTGCTGCCGCAGCCGCACGCCGAGCGTGCGCAACCCGCGCAGCGCGAGGTAGACGTCGTCGGGGCCCGCGCACAGTCCGAGATCGCCGTGCAGTTGCTTCAGCGCGGGCCACGCGCGCTCGTTGGCCGATACCGTGCCGAGCATCGCATCCGAATGCCCGACCAGGTACTTGGTGCCGGCCTGGATCGACAGGTCGATGCCGAACGCATGCGGCCGGAAGAAGAGCGGCGTGGCCCAACTGTTGTCCGCGATCACCAGCGCGCCGTGCGCATGCGCGAGCCGGACAAGCGCGGGGATATCGTGCATGTCGAACGTATAGGACCCCGGAACTTCGACGTACAGCGCCCGCGTGTTCGCGCGGAATGCGGCTGCGACGGGCGTGCCGGCGTCGTACCAGGTCGTCTCGACGCCGAGCCGCGCGAGCACGCCTTCGCACGCATGACGCACCGGGCCGTAGACCGATGCGGTCATCAGCAGGTGATCGCCGGGTTTCAGGCAGGACAGCAGCGCAAGCGTGCACGCGGACAACCCCGACGGACACAGCACCGCGCCGGCGCCGCCCTCGAGGCTCGTCACCGCGCGTTCGAGCGCGTCCGTCGTCGGCGTGCCGCGGCGGCCGTAGATATACGGCTGCGTGCGGTTCAGCAGATCCACCACCGTCGGGCTGAGCACGGTCGACGCATGGTAGACGGGCGGATTGACGAAACCGTGCCACGCGGCGCTGTCGCGGCCCGCGTGCGCGAGCCGCGTGTCTTCGTGCAGTCGGTCATGCATGCCGTCGCGCGGCTGCGATGCGTGCTCGGCGGACTTCATGGCCATAGCGCGCACCGTTCCCAGCGTTGACCGGCGCGACGGTAGGCCTGCCGCGCGAAGCGCCGCGCGCTGTCCGCGCGCCAGAATTCGGCTTCGTCCGGCGCCAGCGCGTACAGGTGCCAGTCGTCAGACACGAGGGCCGGATCGGCAGCCAGCCGCGCGAGCTGCGCGTCGATCGCGCGCGTCAGGTCGGCGGGATCGTCGAGCCGTTCGCTTTGCCGTCCGGCCAGGATGCTCGCGCGCGACCGCTCGGGGCGGCCCGCGAAATCGGCGCGGCCTTCGGCGGCCGGCAGCCGTTCGACCGGGCCGCTCAGCCGGACCTGGCTCGCGATCGCCGGCCAATAGAACGTCAGCGCGGCGTACGGCCGATTTTCGAGCTGGCGCCCCTTGGGGCTGCGCGTGCTCGCCGCGAAATGCCAGCCGCGCGCGTCGACGTTCAGCAGCACGACGGAGCGCGCATCGGGCCGTCCGTCCGGGCGGACCGTCGACAGCGTCATCACCTGCGGTTCGAGTGCCCCGGCGGCGACGGCCTCGTCGAGCCAGCGCTCGAACTGCGCGTGCGGCGTGTCGGGCCAGTCCTGGGCGGGCACGTGCGGCGCCGCGTGCGCGAGTGTTTTCAGCGCCTTCAGGCGCGTTGCGATCGTATCCATGGCGTGGCTCATGCGATGCCGAATCGGGTCGCGCGGGCGATCAGCCGATGCGCGGCGAGATAGTCGGGGACTTCCGCGAGGAAACCGTCGACGACGGCCGCGGCGACGCGGCGGCCGCCGGATTCGCGCCGCGCAGTGTCGAACGCGTCGATCACGCGGCGGGCGAGGGCGACTTCGTCGGCCGTCGGCGTGAGCACGCGATTGACGACCGGCACGAACTGCGCGTTGACGATCGCTTTCGCCTGATAACCCAGGCCGCGCGACACGCGCATGTCGAGCTCCGCGCCTTCGTTGTCGGCATAGCTGTACGGGCAGTCGATCGCCGTGACGCCGACCGCCGCGCATTCGACGCGAAAACGCGAGCGCACATAGTCGAGTTCGCGGCCCGCGCGCGTGCGCTCGGCACCCATGTCGGCCACCATGTCCTCGGTCGCGACGAGCACGGCCGTCACGCGCGGGCTCGAACGCGCGATCGCCATCGTGTTCACGAGGCCGAGCGTCGTCTCGACGTTCGGCACCAGTTCCGTCGAACCGGGCGCGATGTCGTATTCGCGCTCGAAACGCGTCACGGCTTCGTCGAGCGCGACGACCTGCTCGGGCGTCGCGACATACGACATCATCACGATGTCCGGGCGGCCGCGCATCGCGGCGCGCAGGTCGTCGATCCCGCCCGCGTCGAGCGGATTCACGCGCACGGACGCCAGTATGCCGGCGTCGCGCCAGCCCGCGAGCACGCGCTCGCTGAGCTCGCGCGCGGCCGGACGCCGGTCGGGCGGCGTAAAGGTTTCGAGTTCCTGGATCAGGACGTCAGCGCCGCTCGCGGCGCCGTCAACGAGCGCATCGTGATCGGCGCCGGCGAGAAACAGCCAGGAGCGGCGCAGGCGGGAAGGGCGTCGGTTCGTCGGTGTCATGCGTGGTTTCCTGTAGGGCGCGTGTTACGCGTATCGATGGCGCGAGCGTTCAGCCGGCGCGCATCATCTGGTTGAAGATGTTCTTGCGATGCATTTCCTCGGTCCCGCCGACGCTCATGAAGCCGAGCGCATCCGACGCGAACACGGCCACCGGCCCGGCCTGATAGCCGAGGCTGCCGTACAGCCTCACGAGGCCGAGCGCGCCGTCGACGAGATCCTGCGCGCCGACCAGCTTCGCGATCGAGCAGGTCATCAACGCGTGCGGGTGATCCGTCAGCAGCTGCGCGAGCGCGCCGCGCGCGAGCCACGTGCCGCGCTCGATGCCGATCTGCAGGTCCACGAGACGGCCCTGCACGTACTGATGCGCGTCGATCGTGCTGTCGAAGCTGCGCCGGTCGCGGCAATAGCCGATCGCGTCGCGCAGATACGGCGTCGTCACCTGCGCGGCAACGAGGCCGTAGTAGAGGCGGCCGAGCGAAATGATGTCGATCAGGTTGCCGAGCCCCGCACCGGGCTCGCCCAGCAACTGGCTGCGCGCGATCGGGCAGTCGTCGAAATGCAGCGCGCCGGTGGGCAGGTCGTCGAGGCCGAGCTTGCGGTCGGGCGCGGCGACGGTCATGCCCGGCTGGTCGCGATCGACGATCACGAGCGCGGTATTGCGCCGGCCGGGCGTATCGATGCGCGTGACGACGAGGATGAAGTGCGCGAGCGGCGCATGCGCGATATTGAATTTGCTGCCGGTCAGCCGGTAGCCGTCGCCGTGCTCGACGAACTTCGTCGCAATGCTGCGCACGTCGGTGCCGGTGCCCGGTTCGGCAATCGCAGTCGCGCTCAGCTCGCCGCGCAGGATCGCGCCGAAATAGCGGTCCTGCTGCGGCGCCGTGCCGTATCGTTCGAGCGCGCGCACCATGCCGGCCTGCGCGATCACCGACAGCAGCAGCGCCGGGCGGCGGATCGCCGACGCAAGCCCCTCGAGCGCCGCAGAAAAGTGCCACCAGCCGTGACCGTCGCCGCCGTACGTCTCCGGCACGATCATGTCCCACAGTCCTTCCTGCCCGAGCCGCGCCCAGCCGGCTGCGTCGAAGCCGGCAGGCACGCTGCCGTCGTGCTCCGCGGCAGCGGCGATCTCCGCGCCGATCCCGCGAAAACGCGCGAGCGTCGCATGCTGTTCCTGCGTCCAGTCAAATGGCATCTGTCGTGTCTCCGGTCGAAGCGGCGCGGCCTTCGACGGCGCGCCAGCGATGTCGACAAGATTACGGGGGCACGGACAGCAGGGGTACTGGCAGTAGTGGTAGTTGCCGGGCGCTTGCGTCGCGCCGGATGCGTGCTCGGCACACCGTCGAAGATCGACCGCGGTGTCGCGGATGCGGCCCCGTGGGTTCCCGGCGCGCGCATTTCGCAAGCCGACGTCATGGAGGCATCGCGTTTCGGATTGCCGCGGTGGTCGTGCCGCAGGCGATCAACGGCGCTGCATCGATCGGCAGGCCTCGGCGCTGGTCGGCAAGAACGGCGGGGCATGGCAGCCGCTGCCGCCGGATTTACCGCCCCGGTCGCAGGGCAGAGAGAAGTCGGCTCGTCATGGCACGACAAATAACATTCAAATTCGCATCTGTGCGTCAGCGCCGGGTTCTGCCGCTCAGGCAGCCGTCAATAGACGCCTGGCTCGCCTGTCGGACGATGCTTGAACCGTCGGTGCACCCAGTAGTACTGCTCGGGAAATCGAAGGATCTGCTCCTCGAGAAAGGAATTCATCGTGCGCGCGTCGAACGACTCGCTGCCGGTCGGATAGCTGTCGAGCGGCTCGAAGATGGTCAGCTTGTAGCCGCGGAATTCCGGCAGCACTTCGGTCACGAACGGTACGACCCGCGCGCCGCTCAGCTTCGCCAGCCGCGATACCGACGTCAACGTGCAGGCCTGCACGCCGAACAGCGGCGCAAACACCGAACCCGTCGTGCCGTGATCCATGTCCGCGGCAAGCATCACCGGGGTGCCCGCGCGCAGTAGCCTGACGAGGTGTTTCGCGCTCGCACTGCGTTCGATCATCTCGGCGCCGAAGCGCCCGCGCTGACGTTTGGCGAGATCGCATACGCGACGGTTCGACATACGCGTATAGAGTGCCGCCACGGGCAGCGACGACGAATAGAGCATGCAGCCCACCTCGATGCCGACGAAGTGAAAACCCATGAAGATCGTCGGCGGCGCATCCGGATCGTGGAGATCGATGCGGCTGTCCAGCTCGACCAGGCGATTGAGCGACCGCGCGCTGCCGAACCACTGGAATCCGCGCTCCAGGTAGCTCCGGACGACATGTTCGAAATGGGCACGCGCGAGCACGTCGCGCTCCTCGTCGGTCTTCAGCGGAAAGCAGAGTTGCAGGTTGACATGCACCACGTGCTTGCGTCGGCTCGGGATCCGGTAGAGCGCAGCGCCGATGCCGCTGCCGGTTCTCGCGACCAGCGAGTACGGAAGAATGGACAGGAACCGTAGGAGGCCGAACAGCAGCCAATACCCGAGAGCGTTCATGATGATGATGGACTTCCGTCTGATGACTGCCCGGCGCCGCTCGAGTCGAGTGATGGGGTACGGGGAAATCGGGTTGTGTCGAGACCGTGCAAGGCAGGCGCTTGCGCGACCGCGTCTGACGGCGGCCGCGCGCCGGACCGATGATGGCCGACCGCTTCGATCCGACGTTCGAAGCGATACATGATGGCGGGCGGAAAGTTCATCCACGCGATGCCGACTCGGACGGCGCGGATGCGCATGGCCTCCAGATAGCGCGCCGGGTTCGGGCAGCGCGGCACATACGTGAATCGATGGAACGCGCCACCGGCAGCCAGGTGGCGCGCGAAGGCGCAGGGAACGATCGCGGCGGCCGGTTCGACCGGCATCGCGACGATGTGGCAAGCCGCTCACGATAACACGTGCGTGCCCCCCGCCGAAGAAGTCGCCCGTCATGTCGAGTCGGGCCGCATCCATCCGCATGATCCGCAACGCGGGAAACCGATGCCGAAGGGCGTTCGCGAAAGCGGGTCGGTTCCTCCTGAAACTCACGGCCTGCCTCGCCGGCTATCGCCAACCTGCCTTCATCAAGGCCGATCCCCGCGGGGTGCCGCATCTCGTTTGGTAGCCCTGCATCGTTTCGCGAACCTCAATCCATTTTGTCGGTTTTCGCACCGTTGATTTCGGTCAACGTCCGATCCCGTCGCGCGCCGATGATGGAGAAAAGTCCAAACGTCGCATGCACGCCTGTCCATCCCGCGAGGTCCGTATGTACACGAATATCATGGTCGCCGTAGACGGTAGTGCTTCGTCCGGACAAGCACTTGACGAAGGCCTGAAGATGGCCCGCCTGCACCAGGCCCGTCTGTTTGCCGTTTTCGTCGTCGACAAATCCATTTTTCTCGGCTACGCCGGACGACTCGACCCGAATGCATTGATCGAGGAGGTCAGACACGACGGTGTAGCGGTGCTGCGAGACGCCGAGCGGACGATCGCGCACGCCGGGGTGAACGGCGATACGGAAATCGTCGAAACGGACCTCGGTCAGGATGTTGCGGAACGCCTGCAGCGCTATGTCGCCGAACATGCGATCGATCTGGCCGTACTCGGCACGCATGGCCGGCGCGGCATCCGGCGCGCGATGCTTGGCAGTGTCGCGGAACGCTTCCTGCGCACGTCGAGTTGCCCGGTACTGCTCGTGCGCGGCGACGACGCGACGCGTGCAGCCGTTGCGGCCGGATAGCGCAACTTCACGGCCGCGGCACTGGAAGATCATTTCGTCGCCGCGTCGCCTCGGGAGCCGGATCTCGTGGCCGCGTTCTCGTGCAATCGTCCCGCCATCGAAAGCGCGGCACGCCGCATGCTCGAGGAACTCGGCGGCCGGCCGATCCTGCTCCACAGCGGATTTTTCCGGTTCTGCACGTAACCGGCTCGCGCCGTTGACGCGTATCAAGCCGCAGCCGGCCCGCCTGTCTACGCTGGATTCCTGACAGGACGGTTCGTTCTCCGCGCGACAGGCGTATGTCGCAGCGACGCGTCCCGCATTCCGGTCCGGCACCGTCAGGACGAACGCGCCGGGTCGATTCAACCGTTCGAGGAGTACATATCATGAGCAACCTGACTCGCTACGATCCGTTTTCGATCGATCCCGTCTCCGACCTGTTTCAGGGGCTGTTCAGGCCGTTGCGAGGCATGACGCTGACGGACGAACCCGATCTCGCGTCGATGAAGATCGACGTCACGGAAAGCGACAACGCCTACAAGCTCAACGCGGAATTGCCCGGCGTCGCGAAGGACGACATCGATGTCCAGGTGACGGGCCGGACCGTATCGATCAGCGCAAAGATCGAACGCAACAACGAGCAGAAGGAAGGCGAGCGCGTGATCCGGCGCGAGCGCTACAGCGGCGCGATCAGCCGCTCGTTCTCGCTGCCCGGCGAGATCGACGACGCGAACGCGACGGCGGCGTATCAGGACGGCGTGCTGTCGCTGACGCTGCCGAAGAAGACGCCGGCCGGACAGAAGAAACTGACGATCGGGTGATCCGGCGGCGCGAGATATCCGTTGACCTGCATCAGCGAGCCGGCGCCGCGCATGTGCAAATCTGGCTGCATGCGGCGGACAGGCGCGCCGCGGCTCACAGGAGTGCACGCGATGAAAACCGACAAGCAATTGAAGCAGGACGTTCAGGATGAACTGGAGTCGGACCCGGCGATCGACGCGACCCGCATCGGTGTCGAGGTAGCCGACCGGATCGTGACGATTTCGGGTCACCCGCCAAGCTACGCGGAGAAACTGGCGATCGAGCGCGCGGCGAACCGCGTGGCCGGCGTCAAGGCGCTCGTCGTCGACATGACCGTGCATCTGCCGAACGACGACGTCCGCACCGACGAGGACATCGCCAACGCCGTGCGGTCGGTCCTGCACTGGACGGTCGGGCTGAACGACGATGCGCTCAAGGTGCAGGTCGAGCACGGCTGGATCACGCTGTCCGGCAAGGTCGACTGGGCATACCAGAGCCATCTGGCCGTGCGCGCGATCTCGCAGATGCGCAGCGTGACCGGCGTGACCGACCACATCGGCGTGCAGGGGGCGATCGGATCGGCCGACATCGGCAGCAACATCAAGCGCGCGATCATGCGTCACGCGGAACGCGAGGCGAAGCACATCGCGATCGAGGTGCGCGACGGCACCGTGCGGCTCTCCGGCAAGGTCGGCTCGTTCTCCGAACGCAAGGCCGTGCGCGGTGCCGCGTGGTCCGCACGAGGCGTGCGTGCCGTCGTCGACGACCTGGTCGTCGAGTGAACCCGGCCAGTGGCGGCCGGATACGGCGTCCGCACGGATGAAGGAGGGGATTCAGATGACAGTGTCAGGCGAGGTACATGACACGGACTGGTCGGTGGCGATCGAGACGATCGCCGCCGAAACGGGCGGCTATCGTTGCAGGATCCATGTGACGCTCACGTCGCCGGATGCCGCATGCGAACACACGTTCGCGCATAACAGGGCCCACGCCACCGAGCGCGAGGCCGCGGTCGAAGGGCTGCGAGCCGGGATGACGTGGGTCGAGATGAGGAAATCGAACACGTTCACGGTCTGAATCGCCGGCTGTCTCGGGCGTGTCGCATCGACGATGATTCTCCGGGTCACGCAAGACGACACGCGCCATTCGTGTGACTACTCGTCCGCTGGATCTCGTGCGGAACTCGGTGACGACGGACGCGCGACGGGTTCGCCTTGCCGCTGGACATGATGCGCGACCGCGTCGGTCACGGTCGGAAAGAAGCTGGCCGATCCGAATACGTCGAACAAGCCGTAAGCGCGCAGGCGATCCTTCACCGGGCCCTTCATTTCCGCGAAATTCAGCGCGATGCCTTGCTCGCCGAGCTCCTCGCGAAGCGCCACGAGCCGGTCCGCCGCGCTGACATCGATATCGGTGACGGGTTCTGCCGCGACGACGACTCGATCGACCGGGCCCGCCGCTTGCGTGAGCGCAGCGTGCAGATGCTCGCAGAAAATCTCGACATTGGCATAGAAGAGCGGGGCATCCCAGCGGAACAGCACGAGCCCGGGTGTTTGCACGGCGTCCGGATGTCGCGCAATGTCGTGATAACCGCGAACGCCCGCCAGCCGGCCAAGCACCGCATCGTACGGATGCCAGGCCCGCCAGACGAACGACAGCAGCGACAGCGCGCTCGCGAGCAGGACACCCGGTACGACACCCATGCCGACGACGCCCGCAAGGCACAGCACCGAAATCAGGCATTCGCCGCGGCGCATTCGATACAGTCGTACCACGCCGCGGACGTCGGCGATGCCGAACGCGGCGTAAATCACCACGGCAGCCAGCGCCGCACGCGGGACGAGCGTCAGCAGCGCCGGCGCGACAATGAGCAGCAACACGATGCAGGCCGCCGCGACGAGATTCGTGACCTGGCTTTGCGCGCCCGCGGCAATCGCGACGGGCGTGCGGGACGCGCTGCTGCTGACCGCGCAGCCCTGCATCACGCCGGCCAGCAGATTGGCCGCCCCCAATGCGACCAGCTCCTGGTTGCGGTCCGGCGTGTCGCCTGCACGAGCGGAAAGGGCGCGCGACAACATGCTGATGTCGGCGAACGACACCAGTGCCACGGCGGCCGCGCCGGACGCGAGCGCGGTCACGTCGGCGAGCGACACGACCGGGAGATGGGGCGTGGGCGCGCCGGCGGGCAACGCGCCGACCGTCGCGACCCCGTGCAACGGCAATACGCGTGCGGCCAGGGTCGCCGCCAGCACGGCGATCAACACGCCGGGCCAACGGGGCGTCATGCGTTTCATGGCCGCAATCGCCGCCAGAACGCCCACGCCCAGCACACACGCATCGATGGAAAACCGATGCTCGACGAGAGCCCGCACGACGTGCGACAGGCCGGAGAACACGTCGTTACCCGGCACGGACATGCCGAACAGCTCTGGCAGCCTGCCGACTGCAAGCGCGATGGCGATGCCGTTCAGGTAACCGTACTGGATCGGGCGCGACAGCAGATCGGTGACGAACCCGAGGCGGAGCGCACCGAGCAGGATGCAGATCGTTCCGGCCGATAGTGCCAGCGCGCCGGACAGCGCGACGGCCCGCTGCGGATCATGGTCGGCGAGCGGCGCGATGGCCGCTGCGATCAACGCGGCCAGCGCGGAATCCGGGCCCAGGACGAGGATCCGGCTCGGGCCGAGCACCGCATAGGCGAGCAACGCGGCGATCGATGCGTAGAGCCCGGTGACGGCGGGCAGGCCGGCCGCTTGCGCGTAGCTCATGCCGACCGGAACCAGCACCGCGGACAGCGCCAGGCCCGCATACAGGTCGCGCGAGAGCCACGCACGCCGGTAGTTCGCGAGCAGCGCGATTCCCGGGAGCATGCGTGCGATGCGTCCGGAAAGAGGCCGGTTCATCGCGGTTTCGTCACGGAAAAGCCGGGGCGACGGACATGGCTTGCTCCGGCAAGCGTGCATTCGACGGGATGCCGCCGGACCGTAACAGGCGCGCGAAACGCAAGAGCGGGAAGCGCCATTGCGCCGGATGACGGGAGCGCGGCCGCCTGACCGGATACCGGCGTCGCGACACGACGGCGCTCGACATCACGCAGCGTGGAGCGCCGAAAGCTGCAGCGCCTGGGCAAAACGGGCCAGCGACGCAAGCGATCCCGTCACGCTTTCGTAGCGTTCGCGCCCGATCCGGGCATCGAGCATGACCATCATGCCGGCTTCGCGCGCAAGTGCGAGGAGCGTCTGCGTATCGGGTACCGTGCATCCTTGCGCAGCGGACCTGGAGGTGCCGGTGCGGCCGGCTGCCCGGCTGCCCGGTTCGAAACAAGACATCGCATGTGGCATGACGGCTCTCCTGGGCGAACGGCCGGGAATCGATGTGCGGTACAAGCGGTCGTCGTGCATCCAGTATCGTTTCCGCTCCCGCAGGATTCAATCAGGCAGCCCCGAACCGCGTGTAGGAAACGGGCAGATGAAATCGGCCGATTCCTACATCGCGCGGCTCGCCCGTGAAGTCACGCGCCGTGGCGGCCGCGATCGCCGCTGCGCATACCAGCAGCCGATTGCGTGCCAGATGTCCTGCGCGGATTCGCAATAGGCGAACAAGTCGAGATCGCTGCGATCGATCATCCCGTCGTCCGCGAGAAAAGCGAAATCGACGACGCGGCGCCAGTATGCTTCGCCGACGAGTATGACCGGAAGCGGCGCGATCTTCCGGGTTTGCAGGAGCGTCAACACCTCGAACAACTCGTCGCAGGTGCCGTACCCGCCCGGGAAGAACACGGCGGCTTTCGCGCGTTCGAGCAGATGCAGCTTGCGGATCGCGAAATAGTGAAAGCGAAAGCACAAAGCCGGCGTGAGGTAGGGATTGGGCGCCTGTTCGCGCGGAAGTTCGATGTTCAAGCCGATGCTCGGTGCGCCGCTTTCGTAGGCGCCTCGATTGGCGGCCTCCATGATGCCCGGGCCGCCGCCGGTGATCACGGCGAGCCTTGTCGCGCGGGTGCGCCGGTCGGCGCGGCCGACGATGCGCCCGAATTCGCGCGCGACGCGGTAGTAGGTACTGTATTTGACCAGACGACTCGCGACCGCGACGGCGCGGCGCCGGCGAGCATCGTGCGGCCGCTCCGCCAGCGCACGGCTCGCTTCGCGCAGCCGCGCATTGGCTTCGGCGGGCGCGACGATGCGCGTGCTGCCGTAAATCACGATCGTGTGGCCGATGCGTTCCTGCTGCAGGCGCTCCTCGGCTTTCCAGTAGTCGAGTTGCAGCCGGATGCCCCGCATGCCGGGGCGCTTCAGGAGCGTCGTGTCTTCATCGGCCTGTATGCAGTTCGCGGTGTCGGCCCGGCGCCGTATCCGCGGCGACAGCGGGCGCGAGGGCCGCGTGCGACGTTGCCGGACCCTGACAGCGGTCGGTTTGACGGCGCTCATGGTGGAAGGGGGGGCTGACAAGGCCGGTTACTGACTCAGGACCCATTGCACCAGTTGACGGGCGTCGTCGCGCGTGAGCGGCCCGCCGCGCTCGGCGGCGGACGGCATCGGCGTATCGCCCCAATGCGCGCGGCCGCCGAGGCGCAGCTTGATTTCGAGTTGCTCCTGGGCGTGCGGCACGCCCCGGTAACGTTCCGCGATCTGGTGGAACGATGGCGCGAGAAACGGCATGTCGGATGTATGACAAAACATGCAGTGCTGGGCATCGACGAGCGCGGTCGGTTCGGGCACCACCGTCTGGGCGGCCACGATGCCGGCCGTCGCGGCGAGCATGCAGGCGGCGAGTAGGCGCGTGACGTTCATGGTTTTTTTCCTCGTCAGGACGAAAGCTGGCGCAGCGCGCGATCAGGAAATCACTTCGTCGAGCGGTCGGCGCGGCGAATGCGGCGCATGCGGGCCGCGCCCGATGCGCAGCAGCAGTTGCGGATGCCCGCGAAGCGCGAGCATGTCGCACAGCTGCGCGCGCAGTCCGGCCGTCTCGATCGGCTGGTTCAGGTACGACGCCGTGTAGCCCGCACGCGTCGCGACGAGCAGCATGCGCTCGAGCGCTTGCCCGGCGGCGAGCCAGGCCTCGCGATCGTCGCGAGCCGTCGCGATGCAGACGATCAGCGGCGACGCACCGACGAGCTGGTGGTGCAGCGCGGCCAGGCCGTTGCCGAGATCGAACGTGCGCACCGCGGTCGTCACGAGCGGCGCCGCGAAATCCAGCAGCGCCGGCACGCCGGCCGCGAATGCGGGCATGCCGTCGACGCGCCGGCGCGGATCGATCCAGCTCGCCAGTTCGCGCCGGAACCGCGGGTCGGCAAACTGCTGGCGATCCGCGTCGGCGATCACCTCGGCCACCCGCGCGCGCCGCGCGATCGAGTCGGCACAGGCCACGTCCGCGCCTTCCGCGGCGCCCGCCGCGATCAGCTCGTGCTGGAGCGCGTCCGGAACGGGTTCGGATTCGAACGGGGCGCGCGTCGTGACGCGCTCGGGGATCGCGGCGAACAGCGTACCCAGCTCCGCATCGGTGTAGCCGTCGTCGCACACGCGCACGAGTGCCAGGACGTCGGGATCGACGTCGGACGGGAACGCGCTGATCGTATGCGCGATCCCGGCATGATCGAGCGCGACGCGCAGGTTGAGCAGCGCCGCGCCGCAACTGATGATCAGTTCGCGATCGAACGGATCGACCACGGGCAGCGCGCGAACCCGGTCCGCGCAGACCGCGATCGTCGCGCCGTCGACGATGAACCGCCACGGCTGGGAATTGTGGCTCGACGGCGCCAGCACCGCGTAGCCCAGCAGCGACCGCAGTCGATCGTCGAGACGGGGGCTTGCAGCAACGGGGGTAACGGATGTCATTCGGCAATCTCCAGGGAGCCGGCCAGCGGCGGAACGCCATTTCATCCTGTCAGCAACCGGCCGGCGGCCGTTGACCCACGTCAAGCCCGCGTGAGCGAGTCGTACGGACACGGTTCCAGGCGCCTACGCTTGGAACAAGCGAAGCGCGCGGCGCCGATCGCGCGGGGGAGGCCCATATGCTTGCGATGATGTTCGACGGGACGACACCGGATTTGCGCGAGGCACACGTGCCGGCCCCACGGCCCGCGGCGGGCCAGCTGCTGATCGACGTGCACGCATGCGGCGTATGCCGTACCGATCTCCACGTCGTCGACGGCGATCTCGCGCATCCGAAGCTGCCGCTGATTCCGGGTCATGAAATCGTCGGGACGGTGCGCTCGCTGGGTGCAGGCGTGACGGGTTTCGCGGTCGGCGACCGGGTTGGCGTGCCATGGCTCGGCCGGACCTGCGGGCATTGCGCGTATTGCGCCGCCGGACGGGAGAATCTGTGCGACAGCCCCGGATTCACCGGCTATACGATCGACGGCGGTTATGCCGAGCGCACCGTTGCGGACCACCGTTATTGCGTGCATCTGCCGCGGCGCTACGCCGACCTGGAGGCCGCACCGCTGCTTTGCGCGGGGCTGATCGGCTACCGTACGTTGCGCATGGCCGGCGACGCACGGCGAATCGGGATCTACGGGTTCGGCGCGGCAGCGCATCTCGTCGCGCAGATCGCACACCACGAAGGACGCCGGGTGTTCGCGCTGACGAAACCCGGCGATACCGTTGCGCAGCAACTTGCGCTTTCGCTGGGGGCGGCATGGGCAGGCGGCAGCGACGAAGCGCCGCCCGAGACGCTCGACGCCGCGCTGATTTTCGCGCCGGTCGGCGCACTGGTGCCGGCGGCGCTGCGGGCGGTCGACAAGGGCGGGATCGTCGTGTGCGGCGGCATTCACATGAGCGACATCCCGGCTTTTCCGTACGCGTGGCTGTGGGGCGAGCGCCGCATCGCATCGGTGGCCAACCTGACGCGCGCGGATGCCGTCGCGTTCATGCGGATCGCCGACGCGACGCCGCTGCGGGTCGAAGCAACGCGCTATGCGCTGACCGATGCGAACCGCGCGCTCTCGGACCTGCGCATGGGGCATCTATCGGGCGCCGCCGTACTCGACACGCGCGGCTGAACCGCGCGACGTACGAGCCGGGAAATCCGCGGCGTCAGATGCGCGCGAGCTCTTCCGGATCGACGATGCGGATCTGCTTGCCCTGCGCCGCGACGAGCCCTTTCTGCTGGAACTTCGACAGCATGCGGCTGACCGTCTCGAGTTTCATGCCGAGATACTCGCCGATCTCGTCGCGGGTCATCCGCAGCACGAACTCCGCGGCCGAGTAGCCGCGTGCCTTGAAGCGCGTGGAGAGATTCAGCAGGAACGCGGCCACGCGCTGTTCCGCGCTCATCGTACCGAGCAGCAGCATCAACGCGGACTCGCGGACGATCTCGCCGCTCATCATCTGGTAGACGTGGTGCTGCATCGTCCGTACTTCTCGGCAGATCTGCTCGAGCTGGCCGAACGGAATGATGCAGACGGTGCTGTCTTCGAGCGCGATCGCATCGCCGTTGTGATGGCCGGTGTGCACGCCGTCCAGTCCGAGCGATTCGCCGACGATCTGGAAGCCGGTCACTTGCTCGTCGCCGTCGCGATGCATGACGACGGTCTTGAACGATCCGGTTCTCACCGCGTAGATGCTGTTGAACGTATCGCCGGCCCGATACAGGGTGTCGCCGCGCTTGACATGACGCGTCGTGCAGATCATCGCGTCGACCCGCGCGAAATCGTCGGGTGTCAGTTCCTGGGGCAGGCAAACGGCGCGCAGCGCGCACGACGAACAGCGGGACGACGCGCGCTTCGGCTGGTCCGACCGCTCGACGGCGTGCAGCGGAATAAAGGGGCGCGACTGCGGCGGCGTCGACACTTCGGCATGGCTCTGCATGATCTGCTCCGGTTGGTTGGGCGGCGGCGAATCGCGTGGGCACGGTCGCGCTGGCCGCTACGGGCGGCATGAATCTTCGCCGCCTTCATCAAGGACGCGCCGCACCGGGGCGTCGGGACGACGATGCAGTCGATGCCGGACTGCGCCGCCGGGCCGCTCCGGAAGGCACACGTGTTTGTTTTTTCTTGACGGGGAGTATGGACAGTCGGACGCGCGAATGAAATCAGCGGAAATTGAAGATTAAGTAGGTGATGAAGAAGGGCTGTAGGGTAATTCCTACAAGCGTGCGGCAGCTTGTCGCGCTCAGAGTTCGTCCGGGTCGTCGAACAGCTTGTGGCGTACGGCGTAACGCACGAGCGACGCATCGTTCGGCATCTGCATTTTCTCGAGGATGCGCGTCTTGTAGGTGCTCACGGTCTTGACGCTGACGCACAGCGCCTGCGCGATTTCGGAGATCGATTCGCCGGAGGTCATGCGCCGGAACACGTCGAACTCGCGATCGGACAAGCGCTGGTGCGGCTGCAGTTCTGCCGGCTCGTTGAGGCTTTGCGCAAACTGCTCCGCCATCGCCAGGCTGACGTAGACGCCGCCGGATGCAATCTTGCTCAGCGCGGCCACCAGTTCCGCGCTCGCGCTTTCCTTCGTCATGTAGCCGGACGCGCCGGCGCGGAACGCACGCACCGCATATTGCTGTTCGGCATGCATCGTCAGGACGAGGATATGCAGGGCCGGCTTTTCGTCCTTGATCTGCCGGATGAGTTCGATGCCGTTGCGGCCTGGCATCGACAGATCGAGCACCAGCACGTGGGCAGGGGTGCCGCGGATCAGCGTAACGGTCGACTCGCTGTCGCGCGCCTCGCCCGCGACCTCGAAACCGGTTGCGTTCTGCAGGATGTGCCGGAGGCCATCCCGGACGAGCGCGTGGTCGTCGGCGACGAGTACCCTGATCATGTGACATGCCCCTTGCGCCGAACCGCCTTTGCGGACGAGCAGCGAAATTGTGCGCGTTTTGCCGGTGTTCGCCAATCGGGGCGCATGCACGGGGCCGCCATGTCCGCCCCGAGGCCCGCTTGATCGGTGTCAACGGGCCGGACGGCGGCGGGCCCAGACTGAAGATCCCGATCCGGCCGGAACGGGATGGATAAACCGGGAGGCGCCATGTATGAACGGATCTTCGCCGCGCTCGACGACAGTCGCGGCGCACGGCTCGCGCTCGACGAGGCGATAACGCTCGCCCGCGCGTCGGGCGGCCTCGTCGTCGCCGTGTGCGTCGTGTCGGATACGCCGCGGCTGACGAATATCGACAGCGGCTACGTCGATCGGAGCGACCCGGGCGGAGTAGGGGCAGACCTCGCGGCGACGGCGCTCGCCGATGCCGAGACCGCGTTCCGGCTGTGCGGGGTGCGCGGCACCGCGCAAACGATCGATGCGTGCGGCGAGAACGTGGCGTCGGTGCTGGCGCGCGCGGCCGCCGACTGCGATGCCGACCTGATCGTGATGGGGACGCACGGCCGGCGGGGTGTTCGCAGGGCGTTGCTCGGCAGCGTCGCCGAGTCGCTGCTGCGCACCGCGGACCGGCCCGTGCTGCTGGTCCGCGACGATTCGGGCGCGTCGTGATCCGCCAGGACGACGGGGCGGCCGACCGAGGCCGCCCCGTTCGCGTTCATGCTCAGTGCGACAGCAGCACCGGCACCGTCATGGTTTCGAGGATCGTGCGCGTCGCGCCGCCGAGTACGCGCTCGTGCGTCCGGGTATGGCTGTACAGGCCCATCACGATCAGGTCCGCGTGAAGGTCGGTGGCCCGGTTCAGCAGCGTCGCGCCGACGCCGACCGTGCCTGGGCGTGTCGTCGTCGAGAACGATGCGCGGATGCCGTGACGCTCCAGGTACGCGGCGACGTCCACGCCTGCCGGCGTCTTGTCCGGATCGGGTTGCCCGTGGCTGACCGTCTCGACGTTGACGAAGCGCGCACGCGCGAGCAGCGGCAGCGCGTCGGCCATCGCGCGCGCGGCTTCGCGCCCGCCGTCCCAGCCGATCAGCACGTTCTCGCCGATCTTGCGCACGTCGCCCGCGTACGGCACGACGAGCGCCGGACGTCCGCTGCCCATCACGACGTCCTCGATGAAATGGCGCGCGACGTGCGTCAGGCGGTCGTCGGGATCTTCCTGGCCGAGCACGAGCAGGTCGGCATGACGCGCATGCAGGATCGCGGCGTCGGTCGCGGCGCCGGCGGGCGCCTGCCATTCGACGCTGCGCCCCGCGCGCTCAGCGGCTTCGAGGAATTTCTCCTCCGCGTCCTTGCACCGCTGTTCGCACAGGCGCTCGTACACCGCGAGCTTGAGCGGCTCGTCAGGCCGCCGCAGCGGTTCGAAGAGATCCTGGCAGACCACGTACAGGCCGATCAGGTGCGCGTTCCAGCGTCCTGCGAGTTCGAGCGCCAGTTCGACGCGCGTCGCGCAACGATCGCTGTCGTCGAGATGGACGAGCAGGGTCTTGTAGCTCATGACGGCTCCTTTTCGGTCGATGCAGCGGCGGGCGCCGCAACGGGCACCGGCGCGCAACTCGCCGGAATCATCAGCACGGGGCACGCGGCGCGCCGCAGCAAGCGCTCGGCGACGCTGCCCAGGACGAGGCGGCTGAAGCCGCGCCGGCCGTGGGTGCCCATCACGATCAGGTCGGCGCCGGCTTCCTTCGCAACGATCAGGAGCCGCTGCGCGACGTCTTCGCCGCCCGGATCGACATTGGCGATCCGCGGCGTGCCGGTTACGCCGCGCGCAGCCATGCGCTTCGCCGCGCCGTCGGTGACGCGCAGCCCTTCCTCGCGGAACGCGTCGATCAGGATCGACGGATCGTAGCCGTACATGTCGTAGGCCGGCACCAGGAAATCGACGACGTAGACCGGCGTGAGCCGCGCGCCCGATTCCGACGCAAGCGTCAGTGCGGCGTCGAGCGCGCGGGACGACGGTTCGCTGCCGTCGAGCGCGACCAGAATGTTCGAGTACATGGCGGTTCCCTCTGAACGCGTGTCAACGATTTCATCATCGGCGCACGCGCGCCGATCGCGCTGATCTGGATCAAGCGGCGCCGTCGCGTCGCAGCAGCCGCACCGCATCGCGTGCCGCAATCCACGCTTCGTCGGCCGGCTCGACGACGAGCAGCGCGAGCGTACGCATCGGCGCGCTCAGTGCGACATCAGTACCGGCAGCGTCATCGACGCCAGCACCGTGCGCGTGGCGCCGCCCATCAGCAGTTCGCGCCAGCGCGGATGGCCGTACGCGCCCATCACGAGCAGATCGCTGCCCGTTTCGTACGCGCGCGACAGCAGCGTGTCGCCGACGGACGTGCCGGCGCCGCTATCGACGTCGAGCACGTTGACGTCCGGCGCGTGGCGCGCAAGCATCAGCGCGGCATCCGCGGCCGGAATGCGGGTAGTCGCCGCTTCGGAATCGCCGTCGACCACCGCGACGACCGTCGTGCGTTTCGCGTGCTCGAGAAAGGGCAGCGCGTCGTGCGCGGCGCGCGTGGCCTCGCGGCTGCCGTCCCACGCCACCAGCGCGCGTTCGCCGAGCGACGGGAATTCCCCGGCATACGGCACGAACAGCACCGGACGCCCCGCCGACAGCACGAGCGTTTCCGGAAACTGGTCGTCGATATAGGTTTCGGGATCGTTCGGGTCGCTCTGGCCCGCGATCACGAGATCCGCGAGACGCGCGAGACGCGGCACCGCGACGTTGGCGCGCTCATCGGCGCGAATCCAGGCCGACGATACGCCGGCCCGTGCCGTTTCGGCATGAAACAGGCGTTCGAGCGCGGCGAGACGCTCGTCGCGCCGGTCGCGCTGTTCGCGAAAGTAATCGGCGGAACCGGCCATCACGTAAAACGAAGTCGGCTCCGGTGTGTAGATCGCGAACACCCCGGTCAGGTGCGCCTTGAAGCGCCGCGCGAGACGCAACGCGAGCTCGAGGCGCGAATGCGCGCGAACGCTCGTATCGAGATGCACGACCATGCTCTTGTAGCTCATCGGGATCGCTCCATCGACGGTATATCCGCCAGTGCAATTCAGTCTACGAAGCGGGCTTCCCGCGCGCTTGACGCAGATCAACGGCCGCCGTGCCGCACAGCCGCACAGTGAAGCGGTCGCGGCCGGTACCGGCAGGCGGCGCAAGACGGGTGCCGCCCGGGGTGCAGCAGGGGTGCCGACCCTTCGACCGAATCGACAGAGGGAAGACGATGACCACCGACGCTTTGACGACACCGGACGGCGCGTGCCGGGCAGCCTGCGACATCGCGCTGCGCCTGTTCGCGCTGAATCGCGACTGGCAGCACGAATGGCATGCGCTGACGGGACGGCGCATCGAGCGGGATCGCGACGCGGCGCGGCAGTTGCAGCAGGCGCTCGCGCAAACGCGGGAATGGACCGAGTTCGGCGCGGCGGCACAGCGCGTGATGCGCGATTACGCGATCGCAAGCGCCGCGATCTGGCAGGACGCCGTCGAATGGAGCATGCGCACGCAATACGAGGAGGCGGGGGTCTGGCGCACGTGGCTGCGCGAGTATGGCGCGGACATGCTGTCTCGCTACCAGACCGACTGGCTGCCCGACATGAGCCGGTTGGCCGTGGTCAACGAAGCGAGCATGCCGTGGCACGAATGGATGGCGGCGTTCGGACGCGGCATGACGGACATGGCCGGCGCGAATGCGACGCAGGAGCACGATCATGTGCGCTGACCGTGTCGCATTCGTGACGGGCGGCACGGGCGGCCTGGGCGCCGCGATCAGCCGTCGCCTGCATGCCGCGGGCATGACCGTCGCCGTGTCGCACACGGAGCGCAACGACCATATCGCGACCTGGCTGGTACAAGAACGCGAAGCAGGGCGCACCTTCCATGCGTTCGAGGTCGACGTCGCCGACTACGACTCGTGCCAGCACTGCGCGGCGCGCGTGCTCGCGCAATTCGGACATGTCGACGTGCTCGTCAACAACGCCGGCATCACGCGCGACGCCAGCTTCGTGAAGATGACCAAGAGCATGTGGGACGCGGTGCTGCGCACCAATCTCGACAGCATGTTCAACATGACGAAGCCGTTCGTGCCCGGCATGATCGAAGCAGGCTTCGGCCGCATCGTCAACGTCGGTTCCGTGAACGGCTCGAGAGGCGCGTACGGGCAAGCCAACTATGCGGCCGCCAAGGCGGGCATTCACGGTTTCACGAAGGCGCTCGCGCTCGAACTCGCGCGACACGGCGTGACGGTCAACACGGTGTCGCCGGGCTACCTCGCGACCGCGATGGTCGAGTCGGTGCCGAAGGACGTGCTCGACACGAAAATCCTGCCGCAGATTCCGGTGGGGCGCCTCGGCAACCCCGACGAGATCGCGGCGCTCGTCGCGTGGCTGTGCTCGGACGCGGGCGCATTCGCGACCGGCGCGGAATTCGACGTCAACGGCGGCATGCACATGCGATGAATGATTCCGTCATCCGCGTGCCGGTCACGCGCCGTCCGGCGGCCGCCGCCGGTGAACTCGCGCAGGCCTCGCGTCCGGACACCTGCGCGCGGCCTGAAGCGTCGCCGGCCGAACAATGGGATCGCGCGGCGCGGGCGAGCCTGGCCGCGATGACACTCGGCCTGTCGCCCGTGTCGCTGGCGTTGGCCATGATCGACTGGGGTGCGCATCTCGCCGTGTCGCCCGGAAAATGCGTCGAACTGGCGTGGCAGGCATGGCGCGCGGCCGGTCCGTTGCCGGCGGCGAACGGCGCGTCCGACGACCCGGACGAGGCCGGGCTGACGGTGCATGCCGGGCAGGCCGATCCGCGTTTCGCCGCACCGGCGTGGTCGAACTGGCCGTTTTGCGCGTATCGCGACAACTTCCTGTCGATCCAGCACTGGTGGCGCGATGCGACACACGGCGTGCGGGGCGTCGAGCGCCATCATGAGGCACTCGTCGGGTTCGCCGCGCGGCAATGGCTCGACGCATGCTCGCCGGGTAATTTCATCGCGACCAATCCGGTCGTGCTCGACGCGACGATACGCAGCGGCGGCGCCAATCTCGCGGCCGGTGCGCGGCACTGGCTGGACGATCTCGGCGCGCTGATCGATCGCGCCGGCGGCGCCCGGCCGCGCGATGGCCGGGCCTATCTGCCCGGGCGCGACGTCGCGATCACGCCGGGCCGGGTCGTATGGCGCAACGCACTGTGCGAATTGCTGCAGTACGAACCGACGACGGCCGGCGTCGCACGCGAGCCGATCCTGATCGTGCCGTCGTGGATCATGAAGTACTACATCCTCGACCTGCAGCCGCACAATTCGCTGATCCGCTTCCTGGTCGACGCGGGCTACACCGTGTTCGCGATCTCGTGGCGCAATCCGGGCGCGGAGTCGCGCGATCTCGGGCTCGACGATTACCTGCGCGACGGCTGCCTCGCCGCGCTCGACGCCGTTCGCGAGCGGTGCGGCGAAGCCGTCCACGCGGTCGGCTACTGCCTCGGCGGCACGCTGCTGGCCATCGGCGCGGCGGCGCTCGCGCGCGACGGGCGGCAGCACGACGCGTTGCGTTCCGTCACGCTGCTCGCGTCCCAGACCGATTTCAGCGAACCCGGCGAACTCGGCCTGTTCGTCGACGCGAGCGAGCTGTCCGCGCTCGACGCGCTGATGTGGCGGCAAGGCTACCTGGACGGCTCGCAGATGTCCGCCACGTTCGAGCTGCTGAATGCGCGCGACCTGATCTGGTCGCGCATGATGAGCGAGTATCTGCTCGGCAAGCGCACGAAGCCGAACGACCTGATGTCGTGGAATGCGGACGTCACGCGCATGCCGTACCGCATGCACACGGAATACCTGACGCGGCTGTTCCTCGACAACGACCTCGCGGCAGGCCGCTATTGCGTCGAGGGCCGGCCGGTCGCGCTGTCGGATATCGACGTGCCGATGTTCGTGGTCGGAACCGAGCGCGATCACGTGTCGCCGTGGCATTCCGTCTACAAGCTCCACCTGCTCACGCACAACGCGCTGACTTTCGTGCTGACCTCGGGCGGCCATAACGCAGGCATCGTGTCGGAACCCGGCCATCCGGGCCGCCACTATCGCCGCGCCGCCCGCGAACCGGGCGCGCCTTACCGCAGCCAGCACGACTTCGTGAACGAAACGCGCGCCGTCGACGGGTCGTGGTGGACGTGCTGGCGCGACTGGTTGCGCGCGCACGCGTCGGGCGACGTGCCGGCACGCACGCCGGACGCCGGCCTGGGGGCGGCGCCCGGCGCTTACGTGCTCGAAACATGAAGAGCCTGACCGGCGGCGTTCTCGATCGCGCCGCTCGTCGTCGCGGCGGGATCGGGCCTGCGCATCGGCAGCGCTGCCGGCGCATGCGACGCCTGCCCGCAACGCGCACGCCGGGCCCGATCAACGAACGAACCTCCCTTTCGACGGAGATAACGCAATGAAAGCACTCGTATACCAGGGGCCGCAGCGCAAGGCGCTCGAACGGCGGCCGATGCCGGAGCTGCAGGCGCCGACCGACGCGATCGTCCGCGTGACGCGCACGACGATCTGCGGCACCGACCTGCATATCCTGAAGGGCGACGTGCCGTCGTGCGAGCCCGGCCGCGTCCTCGGCCACGAGGGCGTCGGGATCGTCGAGCAGGTCGGCGCGGCGGTCGACACGCTGCAGCCGGGCGACCACGTGCTGATCTCGTGCATCACGTCGTGCGGCCGGTGCGAATACTGCCGGCGCGGCCTGTACTCGCATTGCACGACGGGCGGCTGGATCCTCGGCAACCGGATCGACGGCACGCAGGCCGAGTACGTGCGCATCCCGCACGCGCAGACCAGCCTGTACCGGCTTCCGCCCGGCGCGGACGAGGATGCGCTCGTGATGCTGTCCGACATCCTGCCGACCGGATTCGAATGCGGCGTGCTGAACGGCAAGGTGCAGCCGGGCTGTTCGGTCGCGATCGTCGGCGCGGGACCGATCGGGCTGGCGGCGTTGCTGACCGCGCAGTTTTACTCGCCCGCGCAGATCATCATGATCGACCCGGACCGCAACCGGCTCGACGTCGCGCGGCGCTTCGGCGCGACCGACTGCTTCGACGGCGCCAATGGCGACCCTGTCGCGGACGTGATGAAGCTGACCGACGGCGTCGGCGTCGATTGCGCGATCGAGGCGGTCGGGATTCCGGCGACGTTCGAGATGTGCACGTCGCTCGTCGCGCCGGGCGGCGTCGTCGCGAACGTCGGCGTGCATGGCGTGAAGGCCGACCTGCATCTCGAGAAGCTGTGGGATCGCAACATCGCGATCACGACCCGGCTCGTCGATACGGTCAGCACGCCGATGCTGCTGAAGACCGTGCGCGCGGGGCGGCTCGATCCGAAGCGTTTGATCACGCACCGTTTTTCGCTCGACGACGTCGAGCGCGCGTACGACACGTTCGGCCGCGCCGCGGAAACGCATGCGCTGAAGGTCCTCATCGAAGTGGCGTGATGGCGGCGCGCGGCGCGGCGGGAGCGGGCGCCCGCCGCGCCGGATGACGCGATGCGTGCGGCGTTCGTGCGCCGCGCGGCGTCGTCAGGATGACAGCGCCGCCGGTTCGCGCGTGTCGTCGCGCTCGGCTTCGTCGAGATCGACGGTCTGCCCGTAGGTCGGCACCTCGCACGGCCAGTGCAGGGTCTCGGCGATGCGCCGCCGCAACGCATCGGCCGCCGCCGGCTCGCCGTGCGTGACGAAGGTTCGGAACGGTGCGCGCTGCATCGTGCCGAGCCACCGCAGGATTTCCTCGTAGTCGGCATGCGCGGACAGCGTCGCGATCGACTCGACCCGGGCACGCACGCGCACGTACTCCCCGTGAATCTTCAGCGTCGGCTCATGAGCCGCCAGCGCCGCGCCGCGCGTGCCCGCGGCCTGGTAACCCGCCAGCGCGATCGTGTTGCGCGGATCGGGAGCATAGCGGCTCAGGTGATGCAGCACGCGTCCGCCCGTCGCCATGCCGCTTCCCGCAATGATGACCATCGGTCCCTGATGGTCGGCGATCGCCTTCGACTGGTCGACCGTGCGGATCATCGTCGCCGCGTGGCCGAGCGCGTTCGCTGCCGACAAGGTCAGCCGGTGCTCGAGGACGTGGTGGCGATAGATCTCCGTCACGTCCGTCGCCATCGGGCTGTCGAGAAACACCGGCACGCGCGCCATGCGGCCGGCCGCTTTCAGGCGCGCGATGTAGTGCAGGATCTCCTGCGCGCGGCCGACGGTGAAGCAGGGGATCACGACCACGCCGCCGCGCGAGAAGGTGTTTTCGAACAGCGCCGCCAGCTCGGTCTCGGGGTCCGATGCCGGATGCAGCCGGTCGCCGTACGTTGATTCGACGACCAGGTAATCCGCATGCGCCGGCGGCGTCGGCGGCTGCATGATCGGGTCGTGATAGCGGCCGAGATCGCCGGAGAACGCCAGTACCTTGTGATCCCAGTGCATGACGACGCTGGCCGCGCCGAGGATGTGACCGGCGGGCAGCAGCCGGAACGACAGGCTGCCGCCCAGTGCGACGCATTCGTCGAATGCGGCGGGTTTCATCAGGCGCAGCGCGCGTTGCGCATCGTCGGTCGTGTAGAGCGGCCGGGCCGGGTGGTGCTTCGAATAACCGTGCCGGTTCGCGAAATCGGCTTCTTCCTCCTGCAGCCGCGCGCTGTCGCGCAGCATGATGCCGCAGAGTTCGGCCGTGGCCTGCGTGCAGTACACCGGGCCGCGAAACCCGTCGCGCGCGAGCACCGGCAGGTAGCCGGTGTGGTCGAGATGCGCATGCGTGAGGACCACCGCATCCAGCGTGTCGGGCGCGACCGGCAGCGGGTTCCAGTTGCGCAGCCGCAGGTTCTTCGTGCCCTGGAACAGGCCGCAGTCGACCAGGAGGCGCCGGTCGCGATGCTCGACCAGATACTTCGATCCGGTCACGGTCTCGGTCGCACCGAGAAAAGTCAGTTTCATGGCTTGCCCCGCCGGGAGTTGAGGAGTTCGGTGTTCCGATTACATCGCGTGTGCGTGCAATAGCTTTGACGGAAGTCAGGGATTGCCGTGTCCGCGTGCGAGGGAACGCGCGCGACCGTGGCGATTCGACAGGAGAATGGCGGCGAGCCGCCGTCCGGCATGCGGGGCGCTCCGTTTCGCGGGCTTGATGTGTGTCAACCGCGCCCGTCGGCACCCACATACAGTCGACACCAGGGCTTGCGCACGTGGTGCGCGGAGCCGACCAGCGCGGCGCGTTCGGAAGCCGGATGTCGTCTTCGAGCAGGCCGAGAACCGGCTGCATACGATCAAGGCCATGCAGGTCGCGACGCTGGCGAGCTAGGGGAGGGGTGAACCGATGCGTATCGTGGTCGCTCTGGGTGGCAACGCGCTGCTGCGACGCGGCGAGGCGATGACCGCCGCCGCGCAGCAGGAAAACGTGAGACTGGCTGCCGCCCGGCTCGCGGGCGCACGGCAACGAACTCGTAAGCATGTTCGTGGACCGATGAGGCCTCGCGCGACGCTGGTTACCAAGGTGCGGATCAGAGCAATGCTGACGGCGGAGTGAAGAACCGGCTCGCCGATTCCGTCGGGCACGTATCGTGAAGCATCCGAACCCCGGTACGCGCGTTCATTCGATCACGCGGACAAATTCCTGCATCAGGTGAAGTCCGTCCGTGCTTCATCGTGACGCCCTGACGTTCGTGCGGATCCATCCCTGCGTGTCGCCGAAGACTCAGTTGCCCGTCACGCGCACCGAGCGGGCCGGCGTGCGCTTGAGCGCCCCGGCCCCGCCTGGTGCCGCCGGACCGGGGCGCTTGCGACGCAGCGGTCGATGCGGGTTTCTTCGTCGCGGCTCCCGCGGCACTCCGGCCTGTCCGGTTTCACGGCGAAAGCGTGCGATTCGTTGCTTGACCACGGTCGACGCGAGCCGCCGGTTCGTCGCGCGACCGGCTCCGGTTGTCGGGCAGCGCGCGCCGATGTCCGTCGGTTGACGCACATCAACAACGCAGGGCCGTCGCCACGGAAGATGGACGTACGAGTACGAAATCAAGTATTGCGAGCGCACCACACTGATGAACCGGCTCTGGCCATCAATCGGCGCAATCAACAGGAGCGGAACATGGGAATCTGGATGCAAATCGCCTACTTCGGCTTCGCCGGGTCGACTCAGCTGGAGGCGGAAGCGAGCATCCAGCTGATGCGTCTCGAGCCGTTCGGTACGCAACTGGCCGGCTGCCATCTCGCGATCGAGGCCATGGGTGCGTCGACTCGCCAGCCGAGGTATGACGTGCGACTCGATCTGATCACGCGCAAGGGGGAATTCCGCCCCGTTCCGCATATGACGGGCGTGGACCCCATGGACGCGCTGGAGCGGGCATTCGACCTTGCCGAGCGGCAACTCGCCACGACCGCGGCCACAGGAACCCATGAGAACCCGCACTGACACGTCCTGCCCGTCGGGCGCGATTCGCCATGGCCCGCTGCGCCGACCCGCCGCGGTTCACAGCAGTTCCCGGCGGTTCGCGACGCGTGTGCCGGTCCGCCGCAGCAAGGGAGACGGTGCGGTCGGCAGCCCTGGTCCGGCTAGCTTTCTTCGTCGCCCGTGAAGACCTCGTGCTCCGGCATCTCCGCCGTATCGTCGACACACTGCACCCGCCATGCGCCAGGCACTGGCGCCTGCCGGGCATCGCGCAACCAGCGCGCGACGCCGGCCTGGCCTTCGAACGGCCCGGACGGTGCGTCGAGATCGAAATCGTCGAGCCAGAACAGGGCGCCCGCGTTGTCGGGGCCCGTCATTACGGTGGCGCCGTCTTCGCGGACGAGCGTCCCCCACACGGGCAGGTCCATCCCTGCATGACCTTCGCGCGACCAGCGACGCATGGCCGTGTCGATCCAGAGAATGGCATAGGCCGACGGGTTGTCGCAGGCGAAAGTATCGAGATGCAGCGTGATCCGCACGATGGGCTCCGAATCGACGAAGGAGGGCGGTCGCCGTCACCGGCGGTCGCGGCTTTTACTGGCTCATGACCCGGCGAATCAGCGCATGCTCGGAGCACAGCGGGCCGCCGTGCTCGGCGGGCAGCGGCATCGCGGTATCGCCCCGGTGCGCGCGGCCGCCCGGTCTCAGCGTGTCATTGGAGCGGTAGTCATCGCGCGGTGTCCGGCAAGTAGTCCGACTCAGTTTATGCGTTGCCCCGAGCCGGCGATTGATGCAGGTCAAACGCCGGCACGCGCTCGCCGAGCCAGTTCCTCGTCCAACCGCCGGTTCCCCGAACGACCACGTTTGCGCGACGTCAGTCCAGCCGCACCAGATTCCCGGTACCGAATCACTAGCCGTTCGATCTGCCGGACCGTTAGGCCCAGTCGTTCGGCCGCGGCCAACCGAAAGCCGTGGCATTCCCACAGCTTCTCGCAGGCCGGCGTCGGGCCGAAATCGGCGTAGCGATCGCGGATGATGGAGAGCGCCCGGTCGGCGGCTCCTGGGTCCGGGTTGGGCATGGTGCGACATGGGCCTTTAGAACCATTTCTAGCAGGCTGTTGAAAAGCGCCGCGTTTTGATGGCCAGGGCACTGATTAAATGGATTCCGTATGCGATTGGCCGCCGAGTTGCCGATAGATCGTCGTGGCTGCCCCGCTGGCGAGCGGGATTGCCGGCGCGTTGCCGCGCGACGGTCGCGCTGCTCGGGCGGCTCATTGCATCGCTCCTTGCGGTACCACCGTCAGCATTCGCGCAATTCGAGTCAGGTTGCTCGCCCGACAACGCAGCGTGCGAAGGCTTCTTTGGACGGCTGAAAACGGAACTGTTTTACTCTCGGGACTGGCAGGCCGTCAGCACCGACCAGTTCATTGAGGTCGTTGACTCGTACATTCGCTGGTACAACGAAAAACGGATCAAGATCTCGCTTGGCGCACTCAGTCCGATTGAATACCGGGAGAGCCTCGGGCTGACGACATAAACCAGTCCAAGAATTCCGCCGCACCCCCGAACACGACATTTCTAAAAAGCTACTACAAGATTTTTGTGCGCTAATTATGATTATGTCAAATATGATATCCACATCCGCAAACCCCCGATCCCACCGCCAACAACCCACCGCGACCCTCAATCCACCTCCAGATCCCCAACCGTTTCCGGCCGCCGCGCGTCGCGCCTCGTCATCGCAGCGTGCCGCCCACGCCGGCCGACAGACACCACCACGCGAAACGCCACCGGCGCGAACACAAGCCCGAACATCGTCGCCGCGAGCACGCCCCCGAACGCGCCCGTGCCGATCGAACGCCGGCTTTCCGCACCGGCGCCAGTCGCCAGCACGAGCGGCACGACCCCGAGCAAAAACGCCATCGACGTCATCACGATCGGCCGGAATCGCGCCGCGGCCGCGTCGATCACCGCCTGCCGCAGCGGCACACCGCGCCCGGCGAGATCGCGCGCGTACTGCACGATCAGGATCGCGTTCTTCGCCGCCAGCCCGACCACGGTGATCATCCCGACCTTGAAGTACACGTCGTTCGGCATGCCGCACGCGAGCGCCGCCGCGATCGCGCCGATCATGCCGAGCGGCACGATCGTCAGCACGGACAGCGGAATCGACCAGCTTTCGTACAGCGCGGCAAGCGCCATGAAAACCGCCAGCACGGACAGCCCGACGAGCAGCGGCGTTTGCCGCGCGGCTACCTGCTCCTCGCGCGCCGCATCGACCCAGTCGAAGCCGATCCCGGCCGGCAGCGCGCCGGCGAGCCGCTCCATCTCCGCCATCGCCGCGCCCGAACTCGTGCCGGTCGCCGCCCGGCCGCTGATGTCGAGCGACGGATAGCCGTTGTAGCGATTCAGCATCGCCGGCCCGATCGTCCAGTGCGGCGCGGCGATGGCCGATAGCGGAACCATGTCCCCGGTGCGGTTCGGCACCGTCAGCGCCATCAGTTGCGCATCGGTCGCGCGTGCGACCGGCTCGGCCTCGACGATCACCCGCCGCATCCGGCCCGACGCCGGAAAATCGTTGATGTAGTTCGAGCCGAACGTGCCGCCCAGGAGGCCAGCGATCCGCTCGAACGGTACGCCGAGCGCATACGCCTTCGCGCGATCGACATCGAGTTCGATACGCGGCGCGTCCGGCAGGTCTTCGAAATGCACGGCGGCGAGCAATGGATCCGCCTTCGCGCGTTCGGACAGCTGCTCGCGAGCCGCCTTCAACGCGTCGAGCCCGACGCCCCCACGATCCTCGAGCCGGAACGTGAATCCGTCGGAATGCCCGATGCCGCGCACCGACGGCGGCAGCGACGCCTCGACGTCGCCGTCGAGGATCGTGCCGAAACGCCCGTTGAACCGGTCGCGCAACGCCATCGCATCGACGTCGCGCTGCCCCCAGTCCTTCAGCTCCACGAACGCCATGCCGACGGTTCTGTCCGCTGCCCGCGAAACTCCAGCCGATCACGCTCGTCACGTTCGCGATCGCCGGCTCCGCGCGCAGGATCGCCTCGACACGCTCGACGACCGCGAGCGTGCGCGCCTGCATGGCGCCCGCCGGCAACTGGATCATCACCTGCAGTTGCCCCTGGTCCTCGGTCGGCAGGAAGCCGCCCGGCATCATCCAGTACAGCAGCCCGCATGCGATCACGAGCGCCGCGTACACTGCCACGACCATGCCGGTGCGGCGCACGGCGAACACGGCGATGCGGCGATAACCCGTTTCGACGCGTGCGAAGGCCGCACCGAACCGGTCGGCCAGACGCGCGCCGATGCCGCGTCGCCGCGCGCGGCCGGTTCCGCCATCGTGTCGCGCGACCGGCTTCAGCAGGTTCGCGCACAGCGCGGGCGTGAGCGACAGCGCCATGAACGACGACACCAGCATCGATGCGATCATCGCCACCGCGAACTGCCGGTAGATGCCGCCGACGGTGCCTGGAAAAAACGCCATCGGCACGAATACGGCGGTCAGCACCGCGGTCACGCCGACGATCGCACCGCCGATCCGCTTCATTGCGCGGCGCGTGGCGTCGCGCGGCGACACGCCCTCCTCCATCACCCGGTGCACGCTCTCGACGACGACGATCGCGTCGTCGACGAGGATGCCGATCGCCAGCACGAGACCGAACATCGTGAACACGTTGATCGACAGTCCGAACGCCCACATCGCGACGAACGCGCCCATCAGCGTGACGGGAATCACGACGGTCGGCACCAGCGTGTAACGCAGATCGCGCAGGAACAGCCACATCACGCAGAACACCAGCACGACCGCCTCGACGAGCGTCAGCACAACCTCCCGGATCGCGATCGTCACGAAATGCGCACCGTCGAACGGAATCTCGATCGCCACGCCTGGCGGCAACACCCTCGACAACTCGGCGAGCCGCGCACGGATCGCGTTCGACGTTTCGAGCGCGTTGCCGCGCGGGCCGAGCTGGATGCCGACCGTGGCCGCCGGCCGGCCGTTCAGCCGCGAATAGAACGAGTAGTCGTCGCGGCCGAGTTCGACGCGCGCGACGTCGGCGACGCGCACCGCCGAACCGTCCGTCTTCGACTTCAGCACGATCCGGCCGAACTCGTCCGGCGACGCGAGCTGCCCCTTGACGACGATCGACGCGGTGAGCTGCTGGCCGCCCGGGAACGGCGCATCGCCGATCGCGCCGGCCGTCACCGTCGCGTTCTGCGTGCCGATCGCCGCGATCACGTCGTCGGCGCCGACACCGTATTCGCGCAGCTTGTGCGGATCGAGCCAGACCCGCAGCGCCTCGTCGGCGTCCCACAGTTCGGCCGCGCCGACGCCCGGCGCACGCTTCAGTTCGCGCAGCACGTAGCGGTTCAGGTAATCGCCGAGTTGCGCGGAATCGCGCGTGCCGTCGGTCGACGTCAGCGTGACGAGCATCAGGAACGTGTTCGCCGCCTTGAATACGCCGATCCCTTGCTGGACGACCTGCTGCGGCAACCGTGACTCGACCTGCTTCAGCCGGTTGTTCACGTCGACGAGCGCGATGTCCGGATCGGTGCCGGGCGAAAACGTCACGTCGATCTCGAGGTTGCCGTGACCGTCGCTGCTCGTCTCGTAGTACAGCAGCCCGTCGGCGCCGTCGAGGCTTTCCTCGATGATGCTGCCGACGTCGCCGTCGACCGTCTCGGTCGACGCGCCCGGATACGCGGCCGTGATCACGACCCGCGGCGGCGCAAGGCGCGGATATTGCGCGATCGGAAGCTGCGGAATCGCGAGCACGCCCGCGACGACGATTGCAAGCGCAACGATCCACGCAAAGACGGGACGATCGATGAAGAACGATGGCATCGCGGTGCGTCAGCGAACAGCCAGCGGCGCGACTGCGCTTGCCGCGCGGCCAAACGGCCGGCGGCAAGCGTCGTCGCACCGCATCGAACCGGCGTCGCAGCACGACGCCCGGGCGGCACGGGCGCCCCGCGCCCGCTTCACGTCAATCATCTGCGTCCCCTTCCCTCTGCTGCGGCCCCGGTTCCGGTGCCAGCATCGACGACGCAAGCAGCGCGCGTGTATACGGATGGGACGGCGCATGCAGCACGTCGAGCGTATCGCCCTCCTCGACCACGCGCCCCGCCTTCATCACGACGACCCGGTGGGCCATCGCACGCATCACCGCGAGATCGTGCGTGATGAACAGGTAGCTCAATTTGTACTTCTTTTGCAAATTCGTCAGCAGATTCAGCACCTGCTTCTGGATCGACACGTCGAGCGCGCTCGTCGGTTCGTCCAGCACCAGCAATTCGGGCTCCACCGCCAGCGCACGTGCGATCGCGATCCGCTGCCGCTGGCCGCCGGAGAATTCGTGCGGATAACGCAGCATCGACTCGGCCGCTAGGCCGACCTCCTGAAGCAGCACGGCGATTCGCGCGCGGCGTGCTTCCCCGGCCACCTGCGGCCGGTGCACGGCGAGCCCCTCGCCGACGATCTGCTCGACCGTCATCCGCGGCGACAGCGAGCCGAACGGGTCCTGGAACACGACCTGCATCCTGCCGTACAGCGCGCGCCTGCCCCCCGTCGTCCGCAGCGCGTCCAGCGGCATGCCGTCGATCTCGATCGAGCCGGCCGCCGGCCGCTGCAGGCCGAGCACCGTCGCCGCAAGCGTCGATTTCCCCGAGCCCGACTCGCCGACGATCCCGAGCGTTTCGCCGCGCCTCAGGTTCAGCTTCACGTCATGCACGGCGCGGAACGTCGTCTTGCCGAGCACCGCGCGCCAGCCCTTCGCCGCGATGCGGTAGTCGACGGCGAGGTCCTGCACGTCGAGGATCGTCGGTGCGCCAGCCGCGACCGGCTCGACGTTCCGCTGCGGCGCGCTGTCGAGCAGCCGGCGCGTATAGACGTGCTGCGGCGCGGCGAACAGCGCGTCGGTCGTGTTCGTCTCCACGAGCACGCCCTGCTCCATCACGGCCACGCGCTGTGCAAAGCGCCGCACGAGATTCAGGTCGTGCGTGATCAGCAGCACGGCCATCCCGCGCGCGGCCGCCTCCTGCTCCTGCAATTCGATCAGCAGATCGACGATCTGCTGGCGCACCGTCACGTCGAGCGCCGTCGTCGGCTCGTCCGCCAGCAACAGCCGCGGCCGGCACGCCAGCGCCATCGCGATCATCGCGCGCTGCCGCTGCCCGCCCGACAACTGATGCGGAAAGCTGTCGATACGCCGCTCCGGCTCCGGGATACCGGTGCGCCGCAGCAGCGCGATCCCCCGCTCGCGCGCGTCGCCCGGCCGCAGCCCCTCGTGCAGCCTCAGGCTCTCGGCGATCTGCTTGCCGATCGTATACAGCGGATTCAGCGCGGTCATCGGTTCCTGGAACACCATCGCGATGTCGGCGCCGCGAATCCCGCGCATCTGCTGTTCGGACTTCGCGAGCAGGTCCTCGCCGTCGAACAGCATCCGTCCCGACAGCGTTGCGTGCTGCGCGAGGCGCAGTATCGACAGCGCCGTCACGCTCTTGCCCGACCCGGATTCGCCGACGAGCGCCACGCGCTCGCCGCGCCCGATCGACAGGCTCAGGTCCTGTACGGCCGCCTTCGCGCCGAAGCGTGCCGAAAACCCGTCGATCTGCAGCAACGCGTTCGCCATCATCGCCCCCCGCCGAACGCCGAGCCGCGCGAGCGCGTATCGAGCGCGTTGCGCAGTGCGTCGCCCATGAACGTGAGCAGCAGCAGCGTGACGACCAGCGCCGCGAACGCGGAGATCGAGATCCACCACGCGTCGAGGTAGTTCTTGCCTTCCTGCAGCAGCTCGCCGAGGCTCGGCGTCGGCGGCTGCACGCCGAGGCCGAGGAAGTCGAGGCTCGTCAGCGACAGGATCGCCGCGCTCATCCGGAACGGCAGGAACGTGATCACCGGCGTCAGGCTGTTCGGCAGCACGTGCCGCCACATGATCTGCCAGTTCGATAGCCCCATCGTGCGCGCGGCCTTCACGTAGTCGAGCGCGCGGTTGCGCAGGAACTCCGCGCGCACGTAGTCGGACAGCACGAGCCAGCCGAACATCGACAGCAGGATGAACAGCAGCCACAGCGACGGCGTGAAGATCGACGCGAAGATGATCAGCAGGTACAGGTCCGGCAACGCGCTCCAGATCTCGATCAGGCGCTGCCCGACCAGGTCGGCGCGGCCGCCGTAGAAGCCCTGCAGCGCGCCCGTCAGCACGCCGATCAGCACCCCCGACACGGTCAGCGCGAACGCCATCAGCACCGACAGCCGGAACCCGTACAGCAGCCGCGCGAGCACGTCGCGCCCGAACTGGTCGGTGCCGAGCCAGTTGCTCGCCGACGGCGGCGCCGGATACGGCTGCGATGCGAAGTAGTCGATCGTGTCGTAGCGGTAGCGGTTCGGCGGATAGACCGCGAAATTGCCGTGCGACTCGAGCTTCGCGCGCATGTAGGGATCGAGATAGTTCGTCTTCGCGGGAAAGTCGCCGCCGAACGCGGTCTCCGGATAGTCCTTCACGATCGGAAAGTAATAGTGCCCGTCGTAGCGCACGAGCAGCGGCCGGTCGTTCGACAGGCCGTCGGCACACAGGCTGAGCACGAACAGCGCCGCGAAGATCACGAGGCTTGCATAGCCGAGCGGCTGCGCGCGAAAGCGCTGCCACGTGCGCCGCCACGGCGACGGCGACGGCGCGCACGCGGGATCAGTGGTCCAGGCGGCTGAACTGGATACGGGGGTCGACGACGACATAGCAGATATCCGCGATGAGCTTGGTCAGCAGACCGATCAGGGTGAACAGGAACAGCGAGCCGAGCACGACCGGATAGTCGCGGCGGATCACCGAGTCGTACGACAGTTGCCCCATCCCGTCGAGCGAGAACAGCGTCTCGATCAGCAGGTTGCCGTTCAGGAACGCGCCGACGAATGCCGCCGGCAGCCCGGTGAGCAGCGGAATTGCCGCATTGCGCAGCACGTGCTTCCACAGCACGTCGCGCTCCGGCGCTCCCTTCGCGCGCGCGGTCAGCACGTACTGCCGGCCGATTTCCTCGAGGAACGTGTTCTTCGTCAGGATCGTGACGATCGCGAAATTGCCGATCACCGCCGCGGTCACCGGCATCGCGATGTGCCACAGATAGTCGAGCGTCCTGCCGATCAGCGTCAGGTCGTCGAAGTTGTCCGACGTGAGCCCGCGCATCGGAAACACCTGCCAGAACGTGCCGCCGCCGAACAGCATCAGCAGCAGCACGCCGAGCACGAAACCCGGCACCGCGTAACCGGTCAGCACCAGCACGCTCGTCACGGTGTCGAACCGCGAGCCGTTGCGCACCGCCTTCGCGATGCCGAGCGGTACCGACACGAGATAGGTGAGGATCACCGTCCACAGCCCGAGCGTGATCGACACCGGCAGCTTCGACCGGATCACCGCCCACACGCTGCGGTGCGCGAAGTACGACTGGCCGAGGTCGAAGGTCGCATAGCTTTTCAGCATCAGCAGATAGCGCTCGAGCGGCGGTTTGTCGAAGCCGAACTGCCTGCGGATCTGCTCGATCTGCTGCGGGTCGACGCCCTGGCTGCCGTGGTAGCCGCCCCCGCCTCCGCCCGCCTCGCCTCCATGCGCGCTGCCGTGGCGCAACTGCGCGAGCACCTGCTCCACCGGGCCGCCCGGCACGAACTGCGTGACCGCGAACGTGATCGTCACCACCCCGATCAGCGTCGGGATCATCAGCAGCAGCCGCCTGAATATGTATGCCAGCATCGTTGCTCCCCGTCAGGCCGCCGGAGCGGGTTGTGCCGCCGGCTTCTTTACGTACCAGTAGTCGATGATCCAGTCCTCGTACTGATAGGAGTCCGGCACGATTGCCGGGTGGCCGAGCGTCGCCTTGTACGCGATCCGCGCGTTCGGCAGGTAGTACTGCGGGATCAGCGCGTACAGGTTGATCAGCACGCGGTCGAGCGCGTGCGTGGCCGTTTCGAGATCGTCTAGCGTGTCGGCCGCGAGCGCCGCCCGGATCAGCCCATCGACGGCCTTCGACTTCACGCCCGGATAGTTCTCCGAGCCCGGCTGCGATGCGGCCGCGCTGCCGAAACGGCGCGTCAGCTCCGCGCCAGGGATCGTCACGGGCAAGTAGATGTACGTCGTCATGTCGTACTCGAAATTGTCGAGCCGCTTCTGGTAGAGCGCGCTGTCGATCTCGTGCAGATACGCGTGGATGCCGAGCGTCGCGAGCGCCTGCGTGTACGGCAGGATCAGGCGGTCCATGCCGGGCTGGTCGTCGATGATCTCGATCGTCATCGGCGTGCCGTTCGCGTCGCGCAACGCGCCGTCGCGGTAGCGCCAGCCGGCCTGCGCGAGCAGGTCGCGCGCTTCCTTCAGGTTCGCGCGCAGAGAGCCGGGCGGCAGCGTCGACGGCTGGCCGACCATCGGCCCGAACACCGCCGGCGGCAGCGTCGACCGGAAGGGTTCGAGCAGCGCGAGCTCCTTGGCGCTCGGCACGCCGGACGCCGCGAACGGGCTCGCCTCCCAGAAGCTGCTGGTGCGGCGATACTGCCCGTAGAACATCATCCGGCTCATCCAGTCGAAGTCGAACGCCAGCGCGAGCGCATGCCGTACACGCACGTCCTGGAACATCGGCTTGCGCATGTTCATCAGGAAACCCTGCATCTGCGCGGGGCCGTCCGGGAATTCCCCCTTCTTCAGCATGCCGTTGCGGAAATTCTTGCCGACGTACTTGCGCGCCCACTGCGTCGAGCTGTATTCCATCCGCGCGTCGACATCGCCGGCCTTGAACGCCTCGAGCGACGTGTACTGGTCCAGGTACAGCTTGAACGACACGTGGGCGAAACGAAACATCCCGCGCCGCGACGGCAGGTTCGCGGCCCAGTAGTGCGGGTTGCGCACGTAGCGGATCTGCTTGTCGTTCTTGCGCTGCTCGATCAGGTACGGACCGCTCGCGATGGGCGGCACGGTCGCGAGCTGGTCGAACGGCGGCCGCGTGCCGTCCGCGCGTTGCCCCCATTTCGGCGAGAACACCGGCAGGTCGCCCGCGATCAGCGCCGCGTCGCGCTCCGCGTGCTTGAATTCGAAGCGGATCGCATGACTGTCGACCACGACCGCACGCTTGATGATCGAGAACTGCGCGTTGTAGATCGGCGACGCCTGCGGGCTCGTCAGCGTGTCGAACGAATACTTGACGTCTGCCGCGGTGATCGCGTCGCCGTTCGAGAAGCGCGCGGCCGGGTTGATGTGGAACGTCGCGGACAGCCGGTCCGGTGCGACCTCGACATCGTCGGCGATCAGCGCGTATTCGGACGCGAGTTCGTCCCAGCTGCGCTGCATCAGCGTGTCGAACATCAGGTTCTTGATGTCCGGCGCGGGCGAGCCGCGCACGAGGAACGGATTCAGCGAATCGTAGCTTTGCGCTTCGTCGTAGTTTTCGAAATTCAGCGTGCCGGTGTCCGGCGCATCCGCATCCGCGTAATCGAAATGCGTGAAGTCCGGCGGATATTTCGGCTGGTCGTATTGCGAAATCGCCGACACCGCGAACGCGGCCCGCGGCATGGCGCCGGCCGACGCGAGCAGCACAGCACATGCGAGCAGCGCGGCGCGCGTGCCGTTGCCCATCAGGTATGCATGGCGCGGCACATGTGCCCCTCGCCATTTCAACAGTGTCATGGTCAGTCTGTCCGGAAGCGTGCGGGCGCAATGCCTGCGCGCGGTCGATGCCTGTGCCGGACACGGCATGCCGCCCGCGTCCCGCTGGTAATTCGTGCTGCAAACGATTCGTCAAGCTGCGCCGTCGCAGTCCCGTTCGCAGACCGTCGTGGCGCCAGGCGAAAAAAGGCCGCTCCAAAGAAAGGGGGGTGTGGACGTGGAGCGGCCGGTCTAAAGCCTGTCAGTGCATCGCGATCGCCGTCAGAACTTGTACGTCGCGCCGATCTGCGCAAACCGGCCGATGTACGAATACACCGACGTGTCGTACCCGCTCTGGCTCAGCGTGCCGTTCGCGAAGATCGGATCGTACGGCGGCGTGCGGTTGAAGATGTTGTCGATGCCACCGTAGATCGTCCAGTTCTTGAAGCCCGTGTACGTCAGCATCAGGTTGAACTGGCTGTACGAACCGACCTTCGGCGGCTCCGGCAGCAGGTTCTGCGCGTATGGGCCCGTGAACTGCCACGTCAGCGCCGCATCGAACTTGCGATAGTTCCAGTCCAGCGTCGTGTTGCCGCGCCAGCGCGGGAAGCTGCCGCCGAACGGCTGCGTGATCGTGAAGTTGTTGCCCGCGCCGTTTATCGGTGCGCCGCCCGGGAAGCCGATCTTGTAGCTGTTGATGTACGCCCAGTCGCCCGACAGCGTGAGCATGCCCCAGCCCTTGAGCGGCAACCCCTGGCGGAACGTACCTTCGAAGCCGTTCGTGTCGAGGTAGCCGAGGTTCTGGTACGGAATCACCTTGTACAGCAGCTGGCCGGTCGTCGGATCGGTCACGACCTGCGACGGCTTGCCCTGGCCGATCACGTTGTCGATGCGGATCTTGTACCAGTCGAAGCCGATATCCGTGTAGCGGGCCGGCGAGACCTGGAAGCCGATGTTGAAGTTGCGCGTGCGCTCCGGCGCGAGATTCGGGTTGCCGACCGTGATCGACGTGTAGTTCTGGCCGGTGGCAGGGTCGATCTGGATGCCGAGCGTCTGCGACTTGCTGTCCTCGACGAAGGTCGGCGCACGGAACCCGCGGTTGTACGACGTATACAGCGTGAGCGCCTTGATCGGCTGGTAGCGCAGCGCGAAGCGCGGCGAGAACGCACCGCCCACGTCCGTGTAGTGGTCGTAGCGACCTGCCTGGCTGAACGTCAGGTTCTCCAGGATCGGCACGTTGATCTGGTAATAGACGGCCGCGACGTTGCGCGCGCCGTTCACTGTCTGCAGATCGGGCGAGATCACCGCGCCGCTCAGGTATTCGGAGCCCGGTGTCAGCGTTTCGCTCTGGTGCGTGAACTGCGCGCCGAAGCCGATGCCGACGTCACCGGTCGGCAGGTGGAACAGGTTCGGCGTCGACAGCGTCGCGTCGATCGTGTCGAGCTTCGAGATGCCGAGGTTGTTCGCTTCCTGGTACAGGCCGTTGAACGCGTTCGGCGTCGCCGCCGGATTCGCGAAATTCAGCGTGCCGTTCTGGTAGATGTTGTTCAACGCGTTCACGTTCAGCTGGTTCGTGAACACGTTCGATACGGTGCTCTGCGAATGGCTGACCGAGGTCGCCCAGTCCCAGTCGCCGTACGGTAGCGTGAACGAACCCTTGATACCGGCCGACGCGCGCCAGTAGTTGGCCCAGGTCTTCTGCGCGACCGTGTTCGGGAACGCGTAGGTCAACGGCGTCGCCGCGCCCGTCGTGTTGTACGGGTTGGTCACCGGTACGACCGTGTTGAACGGCGACAGCAACTGCGTCTGCGGATTCCACACCAGCGCCGGATTCTGCGGGTTGCCGATCACGTTGTTCCACAGGCCGTTGTTGGTCGTGGTGGTGTTGTAGCTCTCGAGGAAATCCGCGAAGGCCGTCGTCGTGTCGTTGATCTTGAAGTCGCCATGCAGCTTCGCATTCAGACGTTCGGTCATCGGCAGGATCGACGTGCTTTCGGCCGTGTTGTACGAGCAGATCGTGCCCGGCAGGCCGGCCGACAGCGAGTTCGGCGCGGCCGGTCGGACCGCCCCGCCGAACGGGCAGCCGCTCAGCGCCTGCGCACTGCCGTCGGGCATGTTCCAGTAGGACGGTGCGAGCAGCGAAAAGCCGCCCGGCTTGCCCGTGAAGTCCTGGTTGCGGGTCGAATCGCGATCAGCAAGGGTAAAACCGTTCGACTTGTAGTAGCTGAGCGCCGCCGTCACGTTGAAGCGGTCGGCGTTCAGGTCGCCGAAGCCGCCGAGCACGCCGAACTTCGTCGTGCCGTCGCCGTTGCCGGCGTTGATTGCGCTGCCGATGCTGCCGTCGAGCTGCAGCCCGCGGAAATTGTGTTTCGTGATGATGTTGACGACGCCGCCGATCGCGTCCGACCCGTATTGCGACACCGCGCCCGTCTTCACGATTTCGATGCGCTCGATGTCGTTGAGCGGCAGCGTGTTGAGGTCGAAGAACGAATCGACGCTGTTCGAGAAGAACGCATACGGTGCCACACGCTGGCCGTCGATCAACACGAGCGTGTATTTCTCGGACAGGCCGCGCAGCGCGATGCCGGCCGCGCCGGCCGCGAAGTTGCCCGACTGCCCTTCGCCCCAGCTGTTCGCCGAGTTGGCCGTCGCATTGCGCAGGAAGTCGGCGACGGTCACCGCGCCGCTGCTCTGGATTTCCTTCGGCGTGATCGTCTGCACCTGCTGGAAACCGGTCTTGTCGGCCTGCCGGATCAGCGAACCCGTCACTTCGAATCGCTTGATCTGCGCGACCTTGCCCTGCCCGTTCGAGCCGGGTGTGGCAGGCGTCGCCTCGGGTGCCGCACCGGACGCCGCGGCACCCGTTGCAGCGGCGGCATCCGGCGTGCCGCCCGCTTCCTGTGCGACGGTCACGGGCGCGCCGTTCGCGACCGCATCCGCGATCGCGACGGCGCCCGGCGCCGGCTGGCTCTGGGCGAACGCCGGCGGCACCAGTGCGGCCGTCAGCGCCAGTTCCGCCCAGACTATCCTCTTGATGGCCAACGCCAAAACTCTCTGCTTCATCTTGTTCCCTCTCGCTCGTAGTAAGACCCCACCTGCAGTGCGCCGGAACCTTGTGAATTCCTTGCGCGTCCTGGGCGCCGGTGTATCGGAACCCGCGATTGCCACTCTTCCGACTGCCACGACTCCAACGGATCGGCCTCGGGGCACCCGTGCCTGTCAGCACCACCGTCTTTTATGATTTTGTTTCGTCATACTTATTACCTACATTGAGCGCACTTCCCTGCTACCTCCCGATTCGATGGACGGCGAATCCTGCTGGCGACGAGCATGTCTCGCGCGCCGTACCGCATGCCATCCACTGTCGATCGGGTACTTCTCCTTCATCGCGGCGCGCAGCGCCGGCCGCCCCCGGCTAGAACAACCTCGGCGTGCCGACCCAGACGATTACCGCCTCTTCATCGGCCGTGTTGCGCCACGCATGCGGCATCGTCGATTCGTAATGCGCGGTATCGCCCTCGTTCAGCGTGAGCGTGCAATCCTCGAGGGTCAGCGCGACCTGCCCGCGCATCACATAGACGAACTCCTCACCCGCATGCGTCGTCATCTCGGACGGCGACTGCCCCGCCGGCATCCGGACGAGAATCGCTTCGAGCTTGCGGCCATCCACCAGATTCGTCAGCCTGGCGAACTGGCTGGCCGAGTTCGCGAACTGGAAATACTGCAGCGCGTTCCTGCGGCACACCGAGCGCGCTTCCGTCGGCGTGTCGATGAAATACTGCATCGTCACGCCCAGCGCCTTCGCGATCCGGACCAGCGACGTGATCGACGGCGTTGCCCGCCCGCGCTCGACCTGCGACAGGAACGGTTTCGAAATGCCGGCGATCGTGGACGTTTCGTCGAGCGTGAGTTTCAGGCGCTGGCGCAGCGCCCGGATCTTGTTGCCGAGCGACACGGCGACGAGCACCGACTCATCAGGGGGCAAAACCATGGAAAGTCGGAGCCTCGCAGTCGAAATCGATTTGATGTCGGCGATCCTTGACCGATGCGATGACGCGATCGGCCCGGCGCGATACCCGGCTGCGCGCTGCCGCTGCGTGCAGGCGGCGCGCGGCGCAGCGCGGCACCGTCGCCGCACGGTCGAGCGGCCTTCGGATATTTCATTCGGTTTACTAACTAACAAGGCTGCCCCTTTTCTTCGTTAACCTGACCGTCAGGCACTCGTGCTGCCGTACTGCCGCGGCGGCCCGCCGCTTTTCGACCTCGCCCGTGTTGCGCGCCGTCGCCCCCTTCCGTTGCGTTACCGGGACGCCACCGCCGTCCAGAGTTTTGCCAGGTCGCCGGAACCGTCGGCTCCCTTGACCGTACGCAGCACCTGGACCGCGCGCGCCTTCTGACCGGCCACGTAGTACGCCTCGCCGAGCCGCAGCCGCGCCGCGTCGGGATGCTCGAGCCCGCCCTTCGCGATCGCCTGCTCCATCATCGGCAAGCCCTGCTGCGCGTGGCCCGCAAAGACGAGGTTCATGCCCGCGTCGATCGGCGCCGCCGGCGTGGCGGCGTCCCCGCCCGGTTGCGCGCGCTTGGCGGCGAGCGCCTGCAGCCGCTTCTCGCGGTCCGCCTGCGCGTCCTTGCCGAGTACGCCGGACGCGAACCCCTGGTCGATCACTTGCTTGCCTTCGGCGGGAGACCCTGCAACCAGCGCGAGCTGCGTCATCTCCATGTACGCGTCGGCCGTCGCGAGCGACCCCGTCGCCCGGCGCAACCGGTAGATGTCGAGGTCGAGCGACGACAGATACCCGGGGTTGCCGCGAATGGCCGTGACCATTTCGTCCCAGTACGCAGGGCTCGGGTGGTAGGCCACCAGCAGCCCGAGCGCACCACGGTATGCGCTGCCGTCCTTCACTTTCTGCGCGCACGTCGCGAGCATCTGCAACTGCCCTTCATCCGGTGCGTGTCCGCCATTCGCCTGCGCGTCCGTGCTCGCCTTCAACTGGCTCACGACCGGCGCGCAATCGTTCGACAGGTAATACGACTGCGTGAGCAGCGTGCGCATTTCCGGATCCGCCCCGCCGACCTTCAGGTAGCGCTGCGCGGTCCGGATCGCCAGCGGGTAGTTCTTCTGCTGGAAGTAGATGCCGGCGAGCGCCGCCGTCGTCCGCTGCTCGTCCTCGCCCGACAGCCGCCCCGAGTTCAGCACGGTCTCATACGCCTGCGCGGCCGTGCCGGACTCGCCGGCCGCCATCGCCGCCGCACCGCGCATCTCTTCCACCATGTACGTTTCGTACGGCGTCCGGCTGGGCACGGCGGCGGCCTGGGCGATCTTGCCGAGCGCCTCGCGATACTTGTGCGCCCGGTACAGCTCCTGCGCTGCCGCCAGCGGTTTCGCCACGTCCGGCCGCAGCGCGTCCGCCGGCAGCGCCGGCCGGCCGAGCATGCATGCCGCGCCGAGCGCGGTCACCGCCATCATCCGTTTCCATCGTCGCTGGTTCATCGGCTCGTCCGTTTCGTCATTGCATGAACTGCTCGTTGCCGATCAGGCCGATCTTGGTCGCACCCACGCGCTGCGCGGATGCCAGCACGGCCGCCACGTCCTTGTATGGCACCAGCTTGTTGGGCCGCAGATGGATCTCCGCCTGCACGGGTTCCGCCGCCACCTGGGTCAGCTTCGCCTCGAGCGCCGCGCGGTCCGGCACCGGCGCGCCGTTCCACGTCGTCGTGCCGTCGAAGTCGATGTCGATCTGCACGATTTCCGGCGGTGTCGCCGGCGGCGGCGGATTGCCCACCGGCAAATCCATCTTCACCGAATGCATCTGAATCGGGATCGTGATGATCAGCATGATCAGCAACACCAGCATCACGTCGATCAGCGGCGTGGTGTTGATGTCGACCATCACGTCCGGTTCCGCATTGCCTCCGCCCGAAGGCACGTTCATTCCCATCGTCGACTCCTGTCGATCCGAGTTGGTGCTTCAGCACTTACTCCTGCCCCATGCTTCGCATCTGATCCCATGCTTCGCAGCAATTCCCGTGCGACGCTAGCCACCGCGCGCCGGCGGCTCCGTAATGAATGACAGCTTCGCGATCCCCGCACGCTCGCACATCGTGACCACCCGGCCGATGAACTCGTAGCGCGTGTTCTGGTCGCCCCGCACGTGGACGCTCGGCTGCGGCTGCTGCTGCGACACGCCCTTCAGCTTCGCGAGCAGCGTCGACGCATCCACCAGTTGCTCGCCCCAGAAGAATTCGCCATCGCGGTTCACCGCGATCTCGATGCTTTTCGGCGTCGTCTGCAGCGGCTGCACCGTCTCTTTCGGAAGCTGAAGCTGGATCGTGTGCGTCACGACCGGAATCGTGATCAGAAAGATGATCAGCAACACCAGCATCACGTCGACGAGCGGCGTCGTGTTGATGTTGGCGATCACCTCGTCGCTATCGTCCTGCCCGACGTTCATGGCCATCGCGCGTCTCCGTCAGCCGATCAGTTCGCGAGCGATGCCGCCGGCGCCGACGCGCGCACCGGGCGCCGGTTGCCGGCCAGCAGCACCGTGTGCAGTTGCGCGCCGAAGTTGCGGACGCGTTCCATCACGGACTTGTTGCGCCGGACCAGGAAGTTGTAGCCGAGCACCGCCGGCACCGCGACGGCAAGGCCGATTGCGGTCATGATGAGCGCCTCGCCCACCGGGCCCGCGACCTTGTCGATCGACGCCTGGCCCGCGATGCCGATCGCCGTCAGCGCGTGATAAATCCCCCAGACCGTGCCGAACAGCCCCACGAACGGGGCCGTCGAGCCTACCGTGGCCAGAAAAGCGAGCCCGTCCTGCATCCGGTTTGACACGTTCGTGATCGAGCGCTCGACCGATACGTCGATCCACGTGTTGCGATCCACTGCTTCCAGCAGTGCGTCTTCGTGATGCTCGCCGGCCTCGATCGCCGTTTCGGCGATGAAGCGGAACGGCGATGCCTCGTCGAGCAGCCTGGCGCCCTCCGCCAGCGACGGCGCGGTCCAGAGCTGGGCGTCCGCCAGCTTTGCGCGACGATTCGCGCGCAACTGTTCCAGGAACTTGGTGATCATGATGTACCAGCTTCCCATCGACATGATCACCAGCAGGATCAGCACGAAACGCGCGACGAAGTCGCCGTTCTTCCATAGCGCGCCCAGGCCGTACGGATTCTCGACCGCTTCCGTCGTGGCCGGCGCGGGCGGCGGCGCCGGCTCGGCGGCGGCCGGTGCCGGCGTGGCCGACGGCG
>NZ_JBNCAB010000053.1:0-50435 GCF_049805555.1 Burkholderia sp. DN3021
CGCGTTTCCCGCGTGGGCGGCGCTCGCGCCGACCGAGCGCCGCCGGCGGCTGCTCGCGGCGGCCGACCGGATGGACGCGCGCGCCGGCGAATTCATCGAGACCGGCCGCGCGGAAACCGGCGCGATGGCGAACTGGTACGGCTTCAACGTGATGCTCGCGGCGAACATGCTGCGCGAGGCCGCCGCGATGACGACGCAGATCGACGGCGCGGTCATTCCGTCCGACGTGCCGGGCAACCTCGCGATGGCCGTGCGCCAGCCGTGCGGCGTCGTGCTCGGCATCGCGCCGTGGAACGCGCCGGTGATCCTCGCGACCCGCGCGCTCGCGATGCCGATCGCGTGCGGCAACACGGTCGTGCTGAAGGCGTCCGAAGGCTGCCCGGGCGTGCACCGGCTGATCGGCAGCGTGCTGCACGACGCGGGGCTCGGTGATGGCGTCGTCAACGTGATCACGCATGCGCCGCAGGACGCACCGGCGATCGTCGAACGGCTGATCGCGAACCCGGCGGTGCGGCGCGTCAACTTTACCGGGTCGACGCGCGTCGGCCGGATCGTCGCGACGCTCGCCGCGCAGCACCTGAAGCCGGCGCTGCTCGAACTCGGCGGCAAGGCGCCGGTGCTCGTGCTCGACGACGCGGATCTCGATGCGGCGGTCGACGCGGTCGCGTTCGGCGCATTCTTCAACCAGGGCCAGATCTGCATGTCGACCGAGCGCGTGATCGTCGACCGGAACGTCGCCGATGCGTTCGTCGAGCGGCTCGTCGCGAAGGCGCGTACGCTGAAGGCCGGCAACCCGGCCGCACCGGGCGTCGTGCTCGGCACGCTGGAAAGCGCGTCGGCCGCGCAGCGCATCGCGGCGCTGGTCGCCGACGCGCGCGCACACGGCGCGGCGTTGCCGCTCGGCTGCGAAGTCGACGGCGCGGTGATGCAGCCGACGATCGTCGACGGCGTCACGCGCGACATGAAGCTCTATGCGGACGAATCGTTCGGGCCGGTCGTGACCGTGCAGCGCGTCGATGGCGACGAAGCGGCGCTGGCGGCCGCGAACGACAGCGAATACGGGCTGTCGGCCGCGGTGTTCAGCCGCGACATCGCGCGCGCGATGCAGGTCGCGAAACGGATCGAGTCGGGCATCTGCCATATCAACGGCCCGACCGTGCACGACGAGGCGCAGATGCCGTTCGGCGGCGTGAAGGCGAGCGGCTACGGCCGGTTCGGCAGCAAGGCGTCGATCGCCGAATTCACCGACCTGCGCTGGATCACCGTGCAGACCGCGCCGCGCCACTACCCGATCTGAGCGGGCCGCGTCGCGGCAACGACAACGACACAATGAAGTTCCCGCCGCGCGCCGCCAGCGCGCCGGCGGAACCGACTGGAGACAGACCTTGGATGCGGATCCGACCCAACTGCACGGCATCGCCACCGCGCAGCCGGCCCCCGCCGGCTACCGCCCCGTCGCGATCGGCGCGGCGCCGCCCGACATCGCGCAACGCGACGGCTGCTGGACCCTGCGTGCATCGACCGCGCTCGGCGCATATCCGCGCCGGCTGACCGACCGGCTCGTCAGCGGCGCGCAAGCGCACCCGGACCGCTGGCTCGTCGCGCGGCGCGGCCCCGACGGCGCGTGGATCGGCATCAGCTATGCGCAGATGCTCGAGCGCGCACGCGCGATCGGCCAGGCGCTGCTCGATCGCGGGCTGTCGGCCGAGCGGCCGGTCGCGATCCTGTCCGGCAACGATCTCGAACACCTGCAGGTCGCGTTCGGCGCGCTGTGGGCCGGCATTCCATATGCGCCGCTGTCGCCCGCGTATTCGCTCGTGTCGAGCGACTACGGCAAGCTCCGCCATGCGCTGGCGCTGCTGACGCCGGGGCTCGTGTTTGCCGCCGACGGCGATGCGTTCCGCGCCGCGCTCGATGCGACGGTGCCGCCCGACGTCGAGCGAGTAGTCGTGTCGGCGGCGGACGGGATGCGCGGCGTCACGCGCCTCGCGTCGCTGCTCGACACCGCGCCGGGCAGCGTCGACGCCGCGCACGATGCGATCACAGGCGATACGATCGCCAAGTTTCTCTTCACGTCCGGTTCGACGCGGCTGCCGAAGGCGGTGCCGACCACGCACCGGATGCTGTGCAGCAACCAGCAGATGCTGCTCGAAACGTTTCCGCAATTCGGCATCGAGCCGCCGGTGCTGGTCGACTGGCTGCCGTGGAATCACACGTTCGGCGGCAGCCACAACGTGGGGATCGCGCTGTACAACGGCGGCACGCTGTATATCGACGACGGCAAGCCGGTCGCCGGCAAGTTCGACGAGACGCTGCGCAACCTGCGCGAGATCGCGCCGACGGTGTACTTCAACGTGCCGAAAGGCTGGGAGGAACTGACCACCGCGCTCGAAACGGACGCGGCGCTGCGCGCGACCTTCTTCTCGCGTGTGAAGATGTATTTCTTCGCGGGCGCGGGGCTGTCGCAGGCCGCGTGGGACCGGCTCGAACGCGTGACGCTCGCGCACTGCGGCGAGCGCATCCGGATCATGGCCGGCCTCGGGATGACCGAGGCCGCACCGTCGTGCATGTTCACCACCGGGCCGATGTCGGGCGCCGGCTACATCGGCCTGCCCGCGCCCGGCTGCGACGCGAAGCTGGTGCCGGTCGACGGCAAGCTCGAGGCGCGCTTTCGCGGGCCGAACGTGATGGCCGGCTACTGGCGCGCGGGCAGCGACGACGCGCGCGAGGTGTTCGACGACGAAGGCTATTACCGCAGCGGCGATGCGGTGCGCTTCGTCGACCCGCAGCGTCCGGAGATCGGGCTGATGTTCGACGGCCGGATCGCCGAGGATTTCAAGCTGTCGTCGGGGACCTTCGTGAGCGTCGGGCCGATGCGCGCGCGGATCGTGTCGAACGGCGCGCCGTATGTGCAGGACGCGGTCGTGACCGGAATGAACCGCGACGACGTCGGCGCGATGATCTTTCCGCGCATCGACGATTGCCGCCGCCTCGCGGGCGCGGGGCCGGACGCCGACGTGCGCGCCGTGCTGCAGGCGCCGGCCGTGCGCGCGTTTTTTGCGGACCTGCTGCAGCGGTTGAACCGCGACGCGACCGGCAGCGCGACGTTCATCACGCGGCTGTGTCTGCTCGATACGCCGCCGTCGCTCGATCTCGGCGAAATCACCGACAAGGGTTCGATCAACCAGCGTGCGGTGCTGACGCAGCGCGCGGCGCTGATCGAGGCGATGTATGCGCGCGACGCGGCCGATGCGGGCGTGATCGTCGCCGGTGCGGCGCACTGATGTCGAGCGTCGTGCCGCACCGCCATGCGGCGGCGGTGCGGCACGCGGTCAGCACGGCAGCGCGGCGGCGTGCTCCTGGTCGATCAGCGGGTAAACCCCGATCGAAACCGCCGAATCGGGTCTGTGTTGTATACGGTGCTCCGGACGCCGCGATGCGGGCGATGCGAGCGTGCCCGCCATGCGGGCCGCGTGAGGTAAGATGGCCCGCGATCTTCCTCCCGACACCTTCATGAGTTCGACACCCGTCAAACCGGCCGGCGCGAAACGCGCTGCCCGTGCCACCGAGGCCAGGCCGCCCGTGCGTGCCCAGCAGCGGCTGACCTACCTGATCGGCAATCTCGATCGGCTGCTGCGCCGCCTGATGAGCGATGCGCTCGCACCGCTCGGCGTGACGCTCGCGCAATACACGGCGCTGTCGGTGCTCGAGGCGCGCGGCGCGCTGTCCAATGCGCAACTCGCGGTGCGCTCGTTCATCACGCCGCAATCCGCGAACGAGGTGATGGTCGCGATGGCGGCCCGCGGCTTCGTCACGCGCGAGGCCGATCCGAATCATGGCCGCGTGATCCTGCTGCGCCTGACCGACGAAGGTTCGGCGATCCTGCGCGAATGCGAGCGGGTGCTGCGGCCGCTCGAGCGCCGGATGCTCGGCGACGACCTCACCGCTGCCGACGCCGCGCAGGTCCAGCGCACGCTCGAACTGTTCGTGCGCAACCTGCGCGACTGAACGACACTTTCGTTTCATTCGTCGCGCCGCCCGGCCTTGCCCGGCCGGCTTCCGCGCGCGTTGCGGGTTAACACCGGCGCGCAACACACTTGAAATATCAGGTTACCTGTTATTAAATCATTCCATCCTTCGATGGGATGACGGTCCGCACGACCGGCTGGTCGCGCGGATTTTATTTCGGACAATGAATCAGGCTACCTGATAATGTCTGACGCATGGTCCGATCACGACAAAGACACCGCGCATGCGTTTCGGCATGACGCGCAGTACAAGGTTTGGAGACGACATGGACACTTCCGTTGCCGAGAGGCCGGCCGTCGCGACGACGCTCGGTCTGTGTTTCGCGATCGCGCTGCTCGAGGGGCTCGACCTGCAGTCGGTCGGCGTCGCCGCGCCGCGCATGGCTCACGAGTTCGGGCTCACGGTTTCGCAGATGGGGCTCGCGTTCAGCGCCGGCACGTTCGGCCTGCTGCCGGGCGCGATGCTCGGCGGGTGGCTCGCCGACCGGATCGGCCGCAAGCACGTGCTGATCGCGTCGGTCTGCCTGTTCGGGCTGCTGTCGATCGCGACCGCGCACGTGTCGAGTTTCGCGATGCTGGTCGTCGTGCGTGCGCTGACCGGCCTCGGCCTCGGCGGCGCGATGCCGAACCTGATCGCGCTGTCGTCCGAAGCGGCCGACGCGCGCTCGCGCAGCAGCGCGGTCGCCGTGATGTACTGCGGCATTCCGTTCGGCGGCGTGATCGCGTCGTTGATCGGCGTGCTGCTGGCCGGCGACACCGAATGGCGGCACATCTTCTACGTCGGCGGCATCGGGCCGCTGCTGCTCGCTCCGCTGCTGTTCGCGCTGCTGCCGGAATCGCGTGCGTTCCTCGACGTCAGCGCATCGGGCGCCGCGCGCCCGAGCGTCGCGCACACGTTGTTCGGCGGCGCTCGCACGGGCACCACGCTCGCGCTCTGGCTCAGCTATTTCTGCACGCTGATCGTGCTGTATTTCCTGCTGAACTGGCTGCCGTCGCTGATGGCGGCGAAGGGGCTCGCGCGCAGCCAGGCCGGGATCGTGCAGATCTTCTTCAACATCGGCAGCGGCCTCGGCGTGCTCGGCATCGGCATGTCGATGGACCGGATGCGGCCGTCGCGGGTCGTCGGCGGCATGTACGCGGGGATCGTGCTGTCGCTTGCCGCGCTCGCGATCGCGCCCGGGCTCGTATGGCTGTCCGCCGCGGCGTTCGCGGCCGGGATGTTCGTCGTCGGCGGCCAGTCGGTGCTGTATGCGCTGGCCGCGATGTACTACCCGACCGCGATGCGCGGCACCGGCGTCGGCTCCGCGGTCGCGGTGGGCCGGCTCGGCTCCGTGGTCGGCCCGCTCGCGGCGGCCGAGCTGCTCGCGATGGGCCGCAGCGCGTCGGTCGTGATCGGCGCGAGCATCCCCGTCACGCTGGTCGCCGCCGTCGCGGCGCTGGTGCTGATCCGCAGGCCGCAGGCACACGACTGAGTTTGTTTACTTTCACCCACGAGCGCCGGCAGAGCGCGATATCGACGCAGGTCTGGAGACACTAACCATGAAGCACACCAAAGCCTTGCTGGCAGCCGGCGCATGCGCGCTGGCCGCGACGAGCGCGCACGCGCAATCGAGCGTGACGCTGTACGGGATCATCGACACCGGCGTCGAATACGTGTCGCACGCGAACGCGGCCGGCGATCACGTGGTGCGGATGCCGGGCGTGACCGGCGAGATGCCGTCGCGCTGGGGCCTGCGCGGCAGCGAGGATCTCGGCGGCGGCTACCAGGCCGTGTTCGTGCTCGAAAGCGGCTTCAACGTGCGCGGCGGCGATCTCGGCCAAGGCGGGCGGTTGTTCGGGCGGCAGGCATTCGTCGGGCTGAAGGGCGGTTTCGGCACGCTCGCGTTCGGCCGCCAGTACACGATGACCTACCTCGCGCTGCAGGGCGCGGACATCATTGGTCCCGACATCTACGGGCTCGGCTCGTTCGACGCGTACGTGCCGAACGGCCGCGCCGACAACGCGGTGACCTACATCGGCACGTATCGCGGCGTGACGCTCGGCGCCGCCTATTCGTTCGGCCGCGACGGCGCCGGCACCGGCAACTCGCCGGGGCAGGGCACGTGCGCGGGGCAGGTGCCGGGCCACGCGGTCGAGTGCCGCAACTGGTCGGCGATGCTCAAGTACGACAGCGCGTATTTCGGCGCGGCGGCGTCGTACGAGGAGCAGCGCGGCGGCACCGGCGCGGCCGCGAACTTCTTCGACGGCGTCGCGCCGGTCGCCTTCACGAGCAGCGCGGGCAAGGACGCGCGCGTGCACGTGAGCGCGTATGCGCAGGCGGCGGGCGCGCGGATCGGCGCGGGCTGGATCGGGCGGCGCGTGTCGACCGGTTCGCCGGCCGCGCCCGGCGCGCATTCCGACCTGTTCTTCGTCGGTGCGTCGTATGCGGTCAAGCCGGACTTCATCGTCGACGGCGAAGGCTACCGGATCGTCAACAGCGCGCACGACACGCGCGCGACGATGGCGACGCTGCGCGCGACCTACCTGCTGACGAAGCGCACGTCGGTCTACGCGCAATCCTCGTATCTGTGGAACAGCGCGCACGCGCGCTACGCGGTCAGCGGCGGCGGCCCCGGCACGACGCCCGGCGCGGGGATGGGGCAACTCGGCGCGATGGTCGGCGTCAAGCACATGTTCTGATCAGTCAGCCTGACGAACGGGAGATATCTTGAACAGAAAATCTGCATTCCTCTGCATTGCACCGCTGTCCGCGGCGATGCTTGCCGGTTGCGGCGGCGACGATTCGGTCAGCTCCGCGCCCACGCACCTGAGCGCCGCGACGCCGGCCGCGATGGCGCAGACCTGCGACGCGCTCGCCGCGAAGCTCGCGTATGCGAACACGTCGTTCACGTCGGTTGCGACCGCGGCTGCCGGCGCGCTGACGGTGGCCGGCAAGCCGATCGCCGAGCACTGCGTGATCGAAGGCAAGATGAACGAGCGCGTGAGCACGGTCGACGGCAACACCTATGCGATCGGCTTCGAGATGCGCTTGCCGAAGGCGTGGAACGGCCGCTTCTTCTACCAGGCGAATGGCGGCCTCGACGGCAACGTCGTGACCGCGACCGGCGAGATCGGCGGCGGCGGGCCGCTGACCGATGCGCTGAACCAGGGTTTCGCGGTGATCAGCTCGGATTCCGGGCACAGCGGCGCGCAGAATCCGCTGTTCGGCCTCGATCCGCAGGCGCGGATCGACTACGGCTATGGCGCCGTCGATGCGCTGACGCCGATGGCCAAGCAGGTGATCCGTCTCGCCTACGGGAAGGCGCCCGACCGCAGCTACTTCGGCGGCTGCTCGAACGGCGGCCGTCACGCGATGGTCACGGCGGTGCGCAACCCGGGCGACTACGACGGCATCATCGCGGGCGATCCGGGCTTTCATCTGCCGAAGGCGGCGATCGGCGAGATGTACGGCGCGCAGCAGTTCGCGAAGATCGCGTCGGCGACCGGATCGAACGGGCTGCCGGATATCCGCAGCGGCTTCACCGACACGGAGCGCCGGTTCGTCGGCGCGAAGATCCTTGACAAATGCGATGCGCTCGACGGCGCGGCCGACGGGATGGTGCAGGACGTCGCCGCGTGCCAGGCGCACTTCAGCGTCGAGACGGATGTCCCGACCTGCGCGAACGGCACGCGCACCGGCGCATGCCTGACGACCGCACAGAAAACCGCGCTCGAGAACGTATTCGCGGGTGCGCGCAACAGCGCGGGCACGGCGCTCTATGTGAGCTTTCCGTACGACCCGGGCGTGGCCGGCGGCGGCTGGGCCGCGTGGAAGCAATCAAATTCCATCACGCTCGATCCGGTCGCGATGGCGTTCACGTTCATGTCGCCGCCGAAAAGCGCCGCGACGCTTGCGAACCTGCCCGGTTTCGCGCTCGGCTTCGACATGGACAACGACGCGCCGGCGATCTTCGCGACCAGCGGCGTGTACGCGCAATCCGCGTGGTCGTTCATGACGCCGCCCGACGAGACGAACCTGTCCGCGCTGAAGTCGCGCGGCGCGAAGCTGCTCGTCTATCACGGCACGGGCGACCCGGTGTTCTCGTCCAACGACACGAGCGACTGGTACCAGCGGGTCGCGCAGGCGAACGGCGGCGATGCGTCGAGCTTCGCGCGCTACTATCCGGTGCCCGGGATGAACCACTGTGCAGGCGGGCCGGCGGCCGACCAGTTCGACATGCTGACGCCGCTCGTCGCGTGGGTCGAGCAGGGGCAGGCGCCGGCCGCGATCGTGGCTGCCGCGCGCGATGCGACGAACGCGGTGCCGAATGCGGATGTGCCCGCGTCGTGGGGCGCGGGACGCACGCGGCCGCTGTGCGCATATCCGCAGGTGGCGCGCTACAACGGCTCGGGTGACGTGAATTCGGCGGCGAGCTTCAGTTGCCGTTGACGTAGCCGTGGATGGGGTGCGGCCGGCGCATGCAGTCGCGCGCCGGCCGTTTCGTTAGCGTACTCATTCGCCGGGTTCGACCGGCACCTCCAACCCCACCTTCACGCGGCTCATGCTCACCAGCGTCTTGAACCGCTTCACGTTGTTGTTCGCGAAGAACAGCTCGCGCGTGAGCGCGTTGTACTGATCCATGTTGCGCACGGCGAGGATCAGCACGAAATCCCATTCCCCCGTCACGTAGTAGCACTGCTGGATCTGCGGGCAGCGCTCGAAGGTCCGCTTCATCGCGTCGAGCAGGTCGATCTGCTCGCTTTCGACCTCGACGTTCACGACGATCGTCAGCGGATGATCGACCTTCTCCGGCGCGACGACGGCCGTATAGCGCGCGATCACGCCGTCTTCCGCGAGACGCTTCAAACGCCGGTTCACCGCCGCCGTCGACAGATTCACGCGTGCGCCGAGTTCGCTTTGCGGCGTCTGCGCGTCGCGCTGGATTTCCATCAGCAGCTTGCGATCGAACGCATCGAGTGGGGTCGTCATGATGGTGCGTGAAACCTCGAAAGAATGAGAAATTTTTGCGTTCAGGCGGCCAATTCGGCGATTTTATTGACCGGCATGCGCAATATTATTTTTCGGACCGACGGCGAACGCAACCCGCGCTTGCCCGATCCGAACCACCCGACGGACCGCCGGCGCGGTCCTGCTCCAGAGCCTTTCGCCATGCTGATCGCCAACCCCCGCGCATCGCGCGCCGCCTATCCCGACGCGCTGCGCCGCGTGATGAACATCGCGTCGGCCGACGAAAGCGGCGCGTGGCTGTCGCACTGGCCGCTCGTCGGCAACGCGCGTACGCCGCTGCGCGCGTTGCCGGACCTTGCCGCGCGGCTCGGCGTCGCGAGCGTCAGCGTGAAGGACGAGTCGTGCCGCTCGCCGCTCGGCAGCTTCAAGGCGCTCGGCGCGCCGATCGCGCTGGTGCGGCTCGTGAGGCGCCTGCGGCGCACCCACGATCTCGATCCGCAAGGGCTGATCACCGGCCGCTACGCAGCGCAGCTGGCCGACCTGACGGTGATCAGCGCGACCGACGGCAATCACGGCCGTGCGCTGGCCGCCGCCGCGCGCGCGATCGGCTGCGGCTGCGTGATCGTGCTGCACGCGAATGTCGACGCCGAGCGCGAACGCGCGATCTCGGCATACGGCGCGCGGATCGTGCGCATCGCGGGGAACTACGACGAGTCGGTCGTATGCGCGGCGCAGCTTGCGCAGGCGAACGGCTGGTATGTCGTGTCGGATACGTCGTACGACGGCTACGAAGCGATTCCCCGCGACGTGATGCAGGGTTACGGCGTGATCGCCGCCGAGGCCGGCGCGCAGGCGGCGCAACACGACGGAAGGCCGTTCACGCACGTGTTGCTGCAGGGCGGTGTGGGCGGCCTTGCCGCGGGCGTGGCGAGCTACCTGTGGGAGCGCGATGGCGCGCGGCGGCCGCATTTCATCGTCGTCGAGCCGCGCCAGGCCGACTGCCTGTACCAGAGCGCGCTCGCGGGGCGCGCGGCGAAGGCGGCCGGCAGCGTCGATTCGGTGATGGCCGGGCTCGCGTGCGGCGAGGCGTCGCCGCTCGCATGGGATTTCCTCGAGCTGTGCATCGACCATTTCATGCTGATCGACGATGAAGATGCCGTGCGCGCGATGCGCGGCCTCGCGGCCGGCAGCGAACGCGACGTGCCGCTCGTCGCCGGCGAATCGGGCGCGGCCGGCATTGCGGGGCTGGAAGCGCTGATGCGCGACCCTGCGCTCGCGCGGCAGGCGGGGCTCGACGCAAGCTCGCGCGTGCTGGCGATCAATACGGAAGGCGCGACGGCGCCGTCCGTGTACCGGCGCTGCGTCGGCGACACGGCCGACGCCGTGCTCGCGCGGCAGCGCGACTGGCTGAACCGCGCGGCGGTAGCGGCCTGAACGACCAAACGACCGACGAGGCAAGCGCAATGGACGCAATCGACGCAATCGAAGAAAGCACGCTGCAGGGGCAACTGAAGACCTGGCGCCGGCATCTGCACCAGCATCCGGAGACGGGTTTCGAAGAGGTGAACACGTCCGACTACGTCGCGCGCATCCTGACGACGCTCGGGCTCGACGTGCATCGCGGCATCGGCGGCACGGGGCTCGTCGCGAACCTGACGGTCGGCACCGGCACCCGCGCGATCGGCATCCGCGCGGACATGGACGCGCTGAACATCGCCGAGCACGCGCCGGGCCGCGAACATGCGTCGCGCACGCCCGGCAAGATGCATGCGTGCGGGCACGACGGCCACATGTCGATGGTGCTCGGCGCCGCGCAGTTGCTGGCCGAGCGGAAGGACTTCGACGGCACGGTGCGCTTCATCTTCCAGCCGGCCGAGGAGCATGGCCGCGGCGCGAAGGCGATGATGGCCGACGGACTGTTCGAGCGCTTTCCGGTCGACGCGATCTTCGGCGCGCACAACATGCCGGGCATGCGCGCGGGCACGTTCTCGACGCGCTCGGGCGGCATCATGGCGAGCGAGGATAATTTCATGATCCGGATCGACGGGCGCGGCACGCATGCGGCGCGCCCGCACATGGGCATCGATCCGATCGTGATCGGCGCGCAGATCGTGCTCGCGCTGCAGACGATCGTGTCGCGCAATCTCGATCCGGGCCAGCAGGCCGTGATTTCGTGCACGGAGTTCATCACCGACGGGCTGCGCAACGTGCTGCCGTCGACCGTGACGATCAAGGGCGACACGCGCAGCTATTCGCGCGATGTGCAGGCGCTGCTCGAAACGCGGATGCGAGAGATCAGCGAAGGGATCTGCCGCACGCACGGCGCGACCTGCACGTTCGACTACACGCACGAGTTCGCGCCGACGGTGAATTCCCCGGAGTGGGTCGACACGGCCGTGCAGGCCGCCGCGCATATCGCAGGCGCCGGCGCGGTGAACGCCGACGTGCAGCCGATGATGATCTCCGAGGATTTCGGCGCGTTCCTGCAGGCCGTGCCCGGCAACTTCGTGTTCATCGGCAACGGCGACGCGGCCGATCGAGGCGGCGTGCCGCTGCATAACGCGACGTACGATTTCAACGACGAGATCCTGCCGGTCGGCGCGCGTTATTTCGCGGAGGTGGCGCGGCGCGCGTTGCGGGCTGCGTAGCGCACGGCGCGGTGGGTGCGCCGGCCGTGGCCGCTGCGCCGCACCGCGCGTCAGCCCATCACACCAGTTCGCCCAGGCACGCGTCGAACTGCGCGACGAGTTTGTCGACATCGTCGCGCGTCGTCTGCGGGCACACGAGCATCATGTTGTGGAACGGCGTGATCAGCACGCCGCGATTCAGCAGGTACAGGTGCACGATGTGTTCGAGTTCGCTGTCGAGTTGCGCACCGGCAAGCGTGCCGTTGCGCGGCGGCTCGGGTGCGAACTGGAATTCGGTGCGTGCGCCGATGCGCGTCACGCACCACGGCAGCCCGTGTTTCGCGATCGCCTGTTCGAGCCCGGCGGCCAGCCGCGCGGCGAGTTCGAACATGTGCGCATACGCGGCGTCGGTCGCGACTTCGGCCAGCGTCGCGCGCATCGCATGCATCGCGAGCATGTTCGCGCTGAGCGTCGTGCCGATGCCCGAATGGCCGGGCGGCGCGTTCAGCTTCGCCTGCTTCGCGCGTTCCGCGAATTCGGCGCTGAAACCGTACACCGCGCACGGCACGCCGCCCGCGATCGGCTTGCCGACCACCAGCATGTCCGGTTCGAGATCGTGCGCGACCGCGTAGCCGCCCGGGCCGCTGCTGATCGTGTGCGTCTCGTCGATCACGAGCAGCGTGCCGTAGCGGCGCGTCAGTTCGCGCGCCGCATCCCAGAAGCCCGGATCGGGCAGCACCATGCCGATGTTCGTCATCGCGGGCTCGGCGAGCACGCATGCGACGTCGCCGTCCTTCAGCGCCGCTTCGAGCGCGTCCAGATCGTTGAATTCGACGACGCGCGTGTTCGCGAGCAGGTCGTACGACTGCCCGAGCAGGCTGTCGCGCTGCACGGGGCGGCCGTCGACGAGATCGACGAACACATCGTCGACCGTGCCGTGATAACAGCCGTTGAACACGACGATCGTGTTGCGGCCGGTGGCCGCGCGCGCCCAGCGCAGCACGAAGCGGTTCGCGTCGCTCGCGCTCAGCGCGAACTGCCAGACCGGCAGCCGGAAGCGGCGCGCGAGCTCGCGCGCGACCCACACGGCGTCCTCGCTCGGCAGCATCGTCGTGTAGCCGCGCGTGGCCTGCTCGACGAGCGCGCGTGCGACGGGTTCGGGCGCATGGCCGAACATCGCGCCTGTATCGCCGAGGCAGAAATCCACATAGCGATGGCCGTCGACGTCGGTGAAGGTCGCGCCGCGCGCTTCCTTCACGTACAGCGAGAACGGCGTCGACCAGTCCTGCATCCAGTGCAACGGCACACCGAACAGCAGGTGCTCGGACGCTTCCGCGGACAGTGCGCGGGACGCCGGCATGGCTTCGGTGAACGCACGGCGCTCGCGATCGAACAGCGCGCGGGCGTGGATGAGGTCGACTCCGTGGCGGGAAGGCAAGTGGGGCTCCGGGGCAGTGAAGATGAGGAAACGATAGCGCGGGCGGCGGGGGGCTGAACAGGGGCGGAATTACCGAGGCGAACGGAAGCGCGACTATCCGTTGCGACTGACGATGACATTGCCGCGCCTGAAAGCAGGCGTTTTGCGCACGAGTGTTATTTGATTTGGAGATGGCGCTGGTGAATGGAAGTTGAAAAGAACCGTGAAGGTTTCCATGGATATTTATCCGGACTTTCGTGGCCTATCGTTATTGCACGCCGTGGCGCGAGGTGTTCGTCAGAGTCGGTCGTTGCTGGCTGACGGGGGAATCTGATACGCGGTTGAGAATGCATCCGGTCGACTCGATCGGTCGCGCATGCGGCTGGGCATTTCGAATTCCGCGGGGATTTGCTTGTTAATTTCGAGATAAGCGAATATCGGATTTTCCTGCAATGGCGGGATCGTGAGCTCGAAGCAGGCCGGTTTTTCGGCGATCGGATTTCAATCATCCAGAATGCGGAGCAACACAATGAAGATCGGAAAACATCTTGCCGCACTCGCTGCGTGCGGCGCATTGACCGGCATTGCTCACGCAGGCCCGGCGTCGCCGCAAGCGGTCGTCAAGAAGATCACGCTGACGGCGCATATCGGCGACAGCCTGTTCGTGTCGAAGCCGGACAATTCCGCGTGGTACGACGTGGTCGAACTGAACGCGACGGACCGTGCGCGGCAGAACTTCGCCACGACGCTGCCGATCCGCGTGCGTACGACGAACCCCGATATCAACGTCACGCTGCTGCAGCCGCTGCGGCTGTCGAACGGTCGCGACGAGATGGTCAACGCGAAGGTCGTGCTGACGGGCAAGGCAGGCGATGCGGAAATCGCGTCCGGCGCGGCTCGCACGCTCACGCTGGTCAAGCCCGGTCACGACGGCTTTGACGGCTACGACGAAACGCGCAACCTGAAAGTCAGCGCCCATGTGCCGGCCGTCAGTGGGGCAGCCGCGACCAGCGGGAGTTACCACGGCGATCTGGTGCTGATGTTCGAACCGGCCGCTTCGGCCGGGCGTGAGCCGGCAACTGGTGTGGTAGCGGCGACTGGCGAGTAGGTCGTTGCCCCGGCGGCCGTCGTCGGCCGGGGCGTTTCAGTTGAAGTTTTTGCGCATAAACATACGACAACAGATCTCTAGCGACGCATTCTCTGATGTGAGTGGGCGCACACATCAAGGGCATTGGCTCGGTAAAAACAGGGTAAACGACAGATACGTGTGCGGCTTCGATCGCATTTAGACTGCGCGTTGTAGTACGACGACGTATAAATAGCGATCCGCCGTCCGGCGCGTCGATACCCCCATACACTGGAGGAGTGCCCATGGCCGCAAACAGCCGCCGTTCGTCTTCGTCTGCCCGATCGCCGTCGTCGAGGCCGGTGTCGCGCCGCGCATTCATCGGCTGGAGCGGCGCGCTCGCCGGCGGCGCCGTGCTCGGCGGACCGCTCGCGGCGACCCGGGCGTTTGCGGGAGGCCACATGCCCACTGTGTCGGCGGTCGACCTCGTCTGGGGCGAGCATGGCGCGGCGGCGCGCATCGCCGCGTCGCTCGCGCACGTGTCGCGGCTCGCGCTGCGCGGGCGCGACTTCGACGTGACGCACTACGGCGCGCGCCCGTGTGCGACGGTCGCGCAAACGTCGCCGTACACGAACGTCGCGAAATCGCCGGTGAGCCCGGGTTCCGAACTGACGACCGCGCCCGGCGCGTTCGATTCGCGCCCGGCGTTTCTCGCGGCGATTGACGCGTGCCGTCGCGAAGGCGGCGGGCGCGTGGTCGTGCCGTCCGGCAACTGGTACTGCGCGGGGCCGATCGTGCTGCAGAGCAACGTCACGTTCCACCTGAGCGCGAACTGCACGATCTACTTCAGCCCGAACCCGGCCGACTACGCGAAGGACGGCCCGGTCGATTGCGGCGCGAACGGCCGGCTGTACTACAGCCGCTGGCAGGCGAACGATTGCCTGAACTACGGCGCGCCCGTCTACGCGCGCAACGCGACGAACATCGCGCTGACGGGCGAAGGCCCGACGTCGGTGCTCAACGGGCAGGCGATGACGCCGTTCTCCGGCAGCAGGGCCGGCAGCGTCTGCTGGTGGACCTACAAGGGCTCGTCGGGCGCGTACGGTGCAGGCGCGTCGGTGCCGAGCCAGGCCTATGCGAATCCGAACAACGTCGATCTGCGGATCGTCGCGCCCGCGATCCCCGACGCGCTCTACGCGCTGCTCACGTCGCCGGTCACGCCGTGGCGGCAGGACCAGAACTACCTGCCGGCGCTGTCCGAGGCCGGCGTGCCGGTCGAGAAGCGCATCTTCGGCCTCGGCCACTACCTGCGGCCGTGCATGGTCGAATTCATCGGCTGCACGAACGTGCTGATGGCGAACTACCAGACGCAGAACACGCCGTTCTGGCAGCACCATCCGACCGCGAGCCGCAATGTCGTGATTCGCGGCGTGACGACCAATAGCATCGGCCCGAACAACGACGGTTTCGATCCGGACGCGTGCGCCGACGTGCTGTGCGAGGACTGCACGTTCAACACCGGCGACGACTGCATCGCGATCAAGTCCGGCAAGGATCGCGACACCGAATACGGGCCCGCGAAGCGGCACCTGATCCGCAACTGCACGATGAACAGCGGGCACGGCGGCATCACGCTCGGCAGCGAGATGGGCGGCGGCGTCGAGCAGATCTATGCGACCAACCTGTCGATGCTGAACGCGAACTGGCAGATCAACCCGCTGAACATCGCGATTCGCGTGAAGACCAACATGAATCGCGGCGGCTACGTGAAGGACTTCCACGTGAAGGGCGTCACGCTGCCGAACGGCGTGACGCTGAAGGGCGGCGGCTACGGCAGCGCACTGCTCGCGGGCAGCCCGGTCAACGCGAGCGTGCCGCTCGGCGTCGTCACGCCGTCGGCCGGCAACCCGTCGGCCGCGCAGGGCGGCATCGTCACGTTCGATTGCGATTACCAGCCCGCGAACGATGCGGTGCGCACGCGCGCGCCGGTCGTGCAGAACGTGACGATCTCGGACGTGAAGGCGAGCAACGTGACGCTGAACGGCGTGACCGCGTCGTGTTTCCAGGCGATCGTCGCGCAGGGGCCCGTTGCGTTCGACTACAACGGCACGCCGCCCGCGCCGGCCGTGCAGCCGATCTCCGGCGTGACGATCAGCAATTGCGACTTCGGCACGCCGGTCGCGTCGGGCACGCCGACGGTCACGTCGCCCGGGCCGATCTATGCGTTCAACGTGAGCGCGCTGACGCTGACGGACGTGACGATCGCCGGGCAGATCGTCAACACGACGATTACCGACAAGCGGTGACGTGAGGTGAAGTGAAGGGCGTTCGCGTGCGGCGGTCGATGCACGCGAACGCAAGCTTGATTGAACGCGTCAAGCCAGCGTCTTGACCATGTGATGCTCGTCGTAGAACCGCCCGTCGACGAACAGCGAACGCGGTTCCGTTCCGAACCGGACGAACCCATGCGACGCATACAACCGCTCCGCGGTGCCGTTGACCTCGTTCACGCACAGCATCAGCTGCTTGCACTGCCACGCTTGCGCCGCATGCGCGGTCGCGCTTTCGAGCAGCGCTTGCGCGATGCCGCGCCCGCGATACGCGGGATCGACGAACACGCCCCAGATCGTTGCCTTGTGCGCGACCTTCGCGCGCGCATCGCGGCGCACGCCCGTGATGCCGACGAGCGTGTCGCCGTCGAACGCGCCGAACACGGCCTGCGCGTGCGTCGGCGTGATGCGCGCTGCGAATTCGCCGACCGGCACTTGCGATTCTTCGTCGAGCGTGGGCAGGAAAGACGTAGGCGCGGTGTCGACCGCGCGCAGGCGAAGGGTCTGGAAACGGGCGGCATCGGCCGCGTCGAGCAGGCGGGTCGTGATCGTCATCGAGAGGATTCCGGTGGCGGGGGCTGTGCATGCCGGCGCGGGTTGCCGCGGCCGCGCGATGCATCGTGCCTATGCTAATCGGAATCCGGATGACGTGTGGCGGCGTTCGATGCGTCGTGCATCCCGGCCGCGCCTTGGTCTCCAGATCGCGTCGCGCGGTTAACGCGCATCGCGTTCGGTGCGGAGCGCATGTGATTGCGACGCGATTGAACCGTGCCGGCGAGCGGTGAAACTGCCGTGCGACGTGCCCCGGAGGCGGACGCGAATGTGGACGGACTGCGAAAGTACCGGCGGCGCGTCATGCGCGCCGCGTCGACACGAGAAGGATGAGGATGACGTAAAACAGGCGCGCCGTCGCGCCGCACCGGCACACGACATCGAGCGCACCGGATGCGCCCGCTCAGGTCAGGCGCACCGAATCGGCATCAATACCGCGACAACTGATTGCCGTTGATCTGCACGCGATCGCCCGGCCGCAGGTTGCCCGGCGACTGCACGTCGAACGAGCGCGTCGAGCCGTCGCTGACCTGCACGTCGATCCGGTAGCTGCTCGGCGGTTGCGCCGCGCCCATCTGCTGGCCGATCTGGTTGCCCGCGACCGCGCCGCCGAGCGCGCCGATCACGGTGGCCGCCTCGCGGCCGTGACCGCGGCCGACCTGGTTGCCGAGCACGCCGCCGATCAGCGCGCCGACGACGGTGCCGGCGACGCCCGACGGGCCGACCGAGCCGCTGACCGGCCGGATGTTCGCGACCGTGCCGTACTGCGTGCCGTAGCCGTTGCCATACTGATTGCCGTATTGCTGCTGATTGCCGTATTGATCATACGGCTGCGACCCGTATTGCGGCTGGTTGCCGTACTGGTCGTACGGCTGCTGCTGCACGTAGCCGGGTTGCGAATACGCGGGCTGCGCATAGCCAGGCGTTGCGTATTGCTGCTGCGGATAACCCGGCTGCGCGCCGTAATAGCCGGGCGCGACGCAGGCGGTCAGCGGAAGCGCCGCCACGGCGACGAGCGAGGCGAACAGAACGGTCTTCGTGGAAGGTATGCGCATCATGATGGTTCCTGCATCGGCAACGTGTTCGCCGACGGATTCCGGGACGGGTGGCGAACTCGGCGTGAGTATAAGGAATGGCCGGATGCGCGTCCGGTGCGGCCGGGTAACAACGTGTAAAGTCTGTTGCCGCGTAAATCGCGGCTTGCGCGGGGCGGTCGCGCAATGGCCGGCAAGGGCGGCGGCGCTCGTTCGGCAGCTTCGACGGCGCGCATCGGTAGCGGTCCGGCGGAGTGTCTTTCGACGCAGTCGGCGCTTCGATGCAGGCGCCCGAAACCTCGGCTTCCGCGACGTCGCCTGACGGGCCAATGCAGGTCGTCTCCGACGAGATCGGACCCCGCCGCCGCACCTTGCCGGCGTGGCGTCTGCGCCGCCCATCGCGAAATCGAATGCGCGGCATCGCGACATTTAATTGGCCCCGGGCGGTGGCGTCCGATATCGTGACCGGATTCCCTGCCAACGGTCGCGCCGCGCTGGCTGCGGTGCCTTCCCCTGTCCGCGCCGGTGTCGCGCAGCGACCGCCCCACAGACTCCGAGCCATGACCGATCGTATCTTCATCAACGCCGTCGACGCCGGCGGACAGCCCATCAACCTCGTCGTCCGCGACGGCCGCTTCACCGCAATCGGTACCGATTGCGCGCCCGCGCCCGGCGCACAGACGATCGACCTCGACGGCCGCGTCGTGCTGCCCGGCTTCGTCGATGGCCACATCCACCTCGACAAGAGTTTCGTCGGCGATCGCTGGGTGCCGCACGAATCGGTCGGCTCGCTGCGCGAGCGGCTCGCGGTCGAAAAGCGCCAGCTCGCGGCCGCGCCGCCGATCGTCGAGCGCGCGAACGCGCTGATCGCGCAGGCCGCCGCGTTCGGCACGGTCGCGATGCGCAGCCACGTCGACGTCGATGCGACGACCGGCCTGTCGAACCTGCAGGCCGTGATGGCCGCGCGCGAGCAATGGCGCGGGATCGTCGACATCGAACTCGTCGCGTTCCCGCAGGCCGGCGTCGTGTCGTGCCCGGGCACCGCCGACATCCTCGACGCGGCCGTGCGCGAAGGTGCAGACGTGATCGGCGGGATCGACCCGACGACGCTCGACGGCGACGCGGACGGCCAGCTCGACATCGTGTTCGGCATCGCCGAGAAGCGCGGCGCGAAGATCGACATCCACCTGCACGAGCCGGGCGAGACGGGCATCGCGCAACTGCTGCGGATCGCGGCGCGCACGCGCGCGGCGGGGCTCGGCGGGCGCGTAAACGTGAGTCATGCATACGCGCTCGGCGAAGTAGGCTACGACGATGTTCAACGCACGGCGGCGGCCCTCGCCGAAGCCGGCGTGTCGATCCTGACGAACGCGCCGGGCGACTGCGCGTTTCCGCCGGTGCGGCAGTTGCGCGACGAGGGCGTGCACGTGTTCGCGGGCAACGACAACATCCGCGACGCGTGGTGGCCGTACGGCAACGGCGACATGCTGCAGCGCGCGATGATGGTCGGCTATCGGTCGGGCTTCTACACCGACGAAGCGCTCGGCATCGCGCTCGACATGGCGACGCACGCCGGCGCGCGCGTGATCGGCAAGGAGAACTACGGAATCGCGGTCGGCTGCGACGCGACGTTCGTCGCGGTGCGTGCGCCGAATGCGGCGGCGGCCGTCGCAGGCGTGCCGGCCGAGCGCTGGGTGTTCCGCCGCGGCGAAAGCGATACGGGCGCACCGTTCGCCCCCGCGCTGCGCTTCACGCGCTGACCGACCCGACCGCGGGCAGCGCGTGAAGCGCCGTGCCCGCCTCGCACTGACCGACCACACCGGAACCGACATGACGAACCTGCTGATCCGCAATGTCCGCACGAGCGCCGACGCTGCGCTCGACATCCTGATCGAAGGCGATCGCATCGCGCGCGTCCGCCCGTCGCTCGACGCGCCCGCCGGCTGCGCGATCGAGGACGGCGCGGGCGCGCTCGCGCTGCCTGGCCTCGTCGAAGGCCACACGCACCTCGACAAGACGCACTGGGGAATGCCGTGGTATCGCAACCAGGTTGGGCCGCGCCTCGTCGACCGCATCGAGAACGAACGGCACTATCGCGCGACGAGCGGCCATGACGCGGGCGCCGCATCGCTCGCGCTGGCGCGCGCGTTCCTCGCGGCGGGCACGACGCGCATCCGCACGCACGTCGACGTCGATACCGAGGCCGGGCTGCGGCACCTGCACGGCGTGCTCGCGACGCGCGAGACGCTGCGCGGGCAGGTCGACATCCAGATCGTCGCGTTTCCGCAATCGGGCGTGCTCAAGCGGCCGGGCACCGACGCGCTGCTGTCCGACGCGCTCGGCGCGGGCGCCGATCTGCTCGGCGGGCTCGACCCGTGCGCGATCGAAGGCGATCCGGTCGAGGCGGTGGGCGTGCTGTTCGCGATCGCCGAGCGCCACGGCCGCGGGCTCGATATCCACCTGCACGAGCGTGCGTCGATGGGCGCGTACTCGCTCGACCTGATCCTGCAGCGCACGGCCGCGCACGGCATGCACGGGAAGGTCGCGATCAGCCACGGGTTCTGTCTCGGCGATATCGCCGAACGCGAGCGCGATGCACTGCTCGCGCGGATGGCCGAACTCGGCGTCGCGATCGTCACGACCGCGCCCGCGGCGGTGCCGGTGCCGCCGGTGGCCGCGTGCCGCGCGGCGGGCGTGACCGTCATCGGCGGCAACGACGGCGTGCGCGACACGTGGACGCCGTACGGCTCGCCCGACATGCTCGAGCGCGCGATGCTGATCGGCATGCGCAACGATTTCCGCCGCGACGACGCGCTCGAAGTCGCGCTCGACTGCGTGACGCACAGCGCGGCGCGCGGTTGCGGTTTCGCCGACTACGGGCTGCAGCCGGGCAGCCGTGCGGACGTCGTGCTCGTCGATGCGCTGACGTTCGCCGAGGCGGTCGTCGCGCGGCCGGTGCGGCGTCTCGTCGTGTCGTCGGGGAAGATCGTCGCGCGCAACGGCGCGCTGGTCTGAGCGTAGCGTCGCGCCGGTATGATCCGGTTTTCAGCCGGATTTCCCGGGAGACGACGATGCGACGCACGACAGCGGCACGGGCCGCACGATGGATGGCGGCGGCCCTGTTCGCCGTGACCGCCGCGCATGCGGTGGCGGCCGGCCCGAACGACGCGCAGCAGGAAGCCAATCGGCGGACGGTGCTCGCGTTCTACGAAAAAGGCCTGAACGAGAAAGACGCGGACGCCGCGCTCGCGTATGTCGGCGAGCGCTACGTGCAGCACAACCCGAACGCGGCCGACGGCCGCGACGGTTTTCGCAAGTTCGTCGCATTCCTGCGCGACAAATATCCGCAATCGCATAGCGAGATCAAACGCTCGTTCGTCGACGGCGACTACGTGATCCTGCACGTGCACGCGGTGCGCGAACCCGGCACGCGCGGCAGCGCGATCATGGACATCTTCCGGCTGGAGAACGGCAAGATCGTCGAGCACTGGGACGTCAACCAGCCGGTGCCAGAACAGGCCGCGAACGGGAACACGATGTTCTGAGTTGTCCGGAGCGTGCAGCCCCCTTCCTCGTTCCTGAACGAACCCCGCCGCGCGACTATTCCTCGTGCTCCAGCATCGCCGCGAGCGACTTCGTCAGTTCGCTGACCATCGGGTCGGCCGTCGGCCGATGCAGGATGGCGATGTCCATGTGCTCGATCGGCGCGAAACCCTGCTTCGCGGTCAGCACGGTGTGCTCGTCCGTCACCACGCGCGCCGGCAGCACGCTGATGCCGAGCCCGTCCGCGACCGCGGCCTGGATGCCGCTCAGGCTCGACGTCGTGAAGCTGATCCGCCAGCGGCGGCCGCGCTCCTCGATCGCCTTGATCATGTCGTCGCGATAGAGCCCGCGCGGCGGAAACACGACGATCGGCACCGGGTCGAGATCGATCGACGGATGCTTCGCGCTGTCGATCCAGCGCAGCTTCTCGGGCCATCGCACGACGGCCTCGCGGCTGTCGCGCCGTTGCTTGATCAGTACGAGATCGAGCTCGCCGCGGTCGTATGCCGCGCTGACGTCGCGGCTCAGCCCGCACGTCACTTCGAGCTTGACCTGCGGATGCGTGCGATTGAACGCGGCGAGCGCATGGGTCGTGCGGCCCGCCGCGAAATCGTCGGGCACGCCGAGCCGGATCGTCAGCGCGACCGTCGCACCCGACAGCGCTTCCAGCATCTCGTCGTTCAGCGCGAGCATGCGCCGCGCGTAGCTGAGCACCGTCACGCCCGCGTCGGTCGGCCGCACGTCGCGCGTGCCGCGGTCGAGCAGACGGTGCCCGGCGATTTCCTCGAGCCGGCGCACCTTCTGGCTGACCGTCGACTGCGTCGAGTGCAGGCGCGCGGAGGCGGTCGTGAAACTGCCGCAGTCGGCGACCATCACGAGCGCACGCAGCAGGTCGAGGTCGAACAGGGGTCTATTCATTTATGCACTTTTGCGGATCCGAGCATTTCATTTCCTAATGCGTGCGACGACTTTTAACATGGCCGGACGCCGCGGGCAATCGCGGTTTCGCCGGACCCCGCGTGGCGCCGCGTGGACGCCTGACGCATCGCATCGGCCGCGCATCGGCGAGCGCGGCGGCGCGGGTATGGGGAGATCGAGCGGGTGCTGGTGGGGGCGGGGGCGCGGTAGGTTTTAGTGCGAGATGGTGTCGCGGCCGAGTTGTGGATTCATTGGCACCGATGCGGTATAGGACGCGTCGCCAATACTGGTCAAGCAGTGCCGGACAAGGCTTTGCTTCGCTTACCTGTATAGACATTGCCATCTCGTAGATATCCGTAAAAACACACTCTGTGGCAGGCGTGCGTCGCGCAGGGTAAACACCAAAAAAACCGCGAAAATCCCGCCACGAAGCCGTATTTCAAGTGCCATCCCTTCCTTTTCGCCCCCACCTGGCCTCACCCCACCTCGTCCCCGCGTGTTCCCGCTTGCGCTTGAAAATTGAGCAGTCTAGACTGCATCGCAGTTTCAACGAAGTCCCCGTCTTTCGCGCACCGCACCACGCCGCCATCCCGGCACCGTGCCATCCACCGGACGCCGGCGCTCGCCCGCCGCGTCGAGACCTTCAAGGACACGTCATGAACCGCACTGCAAAGCTCCTCGTTACCGCGCTGGCGTTCGCGCCGCTCGTGTCGTTCGCGCAGGACACGTCGACGATCCGCTGGGGCATCGATCCCACGTATCCGCCGTTCGAGGCGAAGCAGCCCGACGGCTCGCTCGCCGGCTTCGACATCGACCTGCGCAATGCGATCTGCGAGGAACTGCGTGCGAAGTGCGTGTGGGTCGAGCAGGGCTTCGACGGGATGATTCCGGCGCTGCGCGCGCGCAAGTTCGACGTGATCATGTCCGCGATGACGGCCACCGACGAGCGGCTCAAGCAGATCGACTTCTCGAACAAGCTGTATGCGTCGCCGGCCGCGCTCGTCGCGCCGGTCGGCTCGAAACTGCTGCCGACAGCGGCGTCGCTCGCGGGCAAGCGCATCGGGATCGACCAGGGCACGACGCAAGAGGCGTACGCGAAGGCCGAATGGGCGACCAAGGGCGTGACGATCGTCTCGTACCAGAACCAGGACCAGGTGTACCAGGATCTCGTCAACGGCCGCCTCGACGCGACCTTCCAGGACAAGACGCAGGCCGGCTACTCGTTCCTGAAGACGCCGCGCGGCAAGGGCTACGCGTTCGCGGGCCCCGACGTGACCGACGCGCGCATCACCGGCTACGGCGTCGCGATGGGGCTGCGCAAGGGCGACGCCGACATGAAGAAGCGGCTGAACGACGCGATCGTCGCGATCCGCGCGAACGGCACGTACCAGAAGATCGCCGCGAAATACTTCGACTTCGACATCTACGGCGCGAAGCCGTGAGCGCCGCACCGTGACCCCGTGATCCATTCAATCGACAGGCAAACCATGACGAGTATCCAGGACCGCGTCGCGCAAGCCGTGACGCCCGAACTGATCGCCGCGTTCCGCGAGGAAGGCGCGGTCTGCATCAAGGGCATCTTTTCGCCCGACGAAGTGGCCGCGCTCCGGGCCGGCATCGACGCGAATCTCGCGCAGCCGAGCGAGCGCGCGAAAGTCGCGAGCCGGCCCGACGATCCGGGCTGGTTCTTCGAGGATTTCTGCAACTGGCAGCACAACGACGCGTACCGCGACTTCATCGTGCGTTCGCCGGCGCCGTCGGTGGCCGCCGCGCTGATGGGCACGGAGCACGTGCGGCTGCATCACGACCACCTGCTCGTGAAGGAACCCGGCACGCGGCAGCGCACGCCGTGGCACCAGGACCAGCCGTACTACAACATCGAAGGCGACGACAACGTCAGCATGTGGATTCCGGTCGACCCGGTGCCGCTCGAATCGACGCTGGAATTCGTCGCGGGCTCGCATCGCGGGCCGTGGCTGATGCCGCGCACGTTCATGGACAAGGAGGCGAAGTGGTTCCCGGAAGGCAGCCTCGCGGACCTGCCCGACATCGAAGCCGATCGCGCGGCGTTCCCGATCCGCCACTGGGCGCTCGAGCCCGGCGACATGGTGTGCTTCCGGATGCTCACGCTGCATGCGTCGGGCGGTACGCAGAACCGCCGGCGCGCGTTCTCGATCCGCTTCGTCGGCGACGATATCCGTCACGCGCCGCGCCGCTGGAAAACGTCGCCCGATTTCCCCGGGCTCGCGGAGCAACTGCTCGACGGCGCGCCGCTCGAACACCCGCTGTTTCCGGTCGTGTGGTCGCGCGGCGCGGGGCAGGCCGGCGCGATCTGACCGGCGCATGTAACGAGCGCGGGGGGCTTTTCCGGACGAACCGGCCGCCGCGCGTTTTTGTGCGTGTCTGCGTGTGACGAAGGTTCAGGTCGGGTGGCGCCCGGCGCCCGGCTTGAAGCGCGAGCCGAGCCGGTAGCGGTTGCCCGGATGCAGGAAATGCACGAACGTGACGGGCAGCCCGTCCGTCCAGGTGCGGCGCGTGAGCGTGAGGCACGGCTCGTCGGCGCGCATGTCGAGCAGCCGCGCCTGTTCGCCGGTCGGCAATGATGCGTCGACGACGTGCTCGATTTCCAGTTCGTAGTGCGACACGTTGTTGTACAGGTACTCGGACGGCGGCTCGACCTGGAAATCCTGGTCGATGAAACCGGGCGCGGCGGCCGGGTTCACGTAGCGGTCCTCGAGCTGGATCGGGCGGCCGTTTTCCTCGTGCACGCACACCACATGAAAGACCGGCGTGTTGACCGGCAGGCCGAACGCGGCCGCGACGTCGAACGATGCGGGCTCGCTCGACCGGCTCAGCACGCGGCAGCGGTATTCGTGCCCGCGCGCGCGGATTTCGTCGCGGATATGCGCAATCATCAACAGGTTCGACTGCGGCTTCGCCTCGGCGACGAAGGTGCCGACACCCGCGATGCGCTTCAGCACGCCTTCCTCGGTCAGTTCGCGCAGCGCGCGGTTGACCGTCATGCGCGCGACGCCGAACTGCGCGGCGAGATCGAGCTCGGACGGAATGCGGTCGCCGGGGCGCCAGTCGCCCGATTCGACGTTCTGGCGAACGAGCGTCTTGATCTGCTGGAACGGTGCGGTGGCCTTTGTGACCATCGGAAGATCCTTGCGCGGAAAAGTGACGAGTCTAGTCGTCGTGGCTGACGATGACCAGGATCTCCGCCTGCGCGACGCCGAGGCTGCGCGTGCGGTGCGGGATGAGTGCGTTGAAATAGACTGAATCGCCGGTCTTGAGTTGCACCGTCTCGTTCGGAAACTCGATTTCGACGCGCCCCTTGTGCACGAACAGGAATTCCTCGCCTTCGTGCTCGCGGAACGTCGACGCGACGAACTCGTGCGGCGGATGCACGGCGAACGGCAGCATCTTCTTCGGCGCGACGCCGGCCGCGATGCTTTCGAAGCGGTGCGCGTGGCTGTCGGCCGCAGCGCCCATCGCCGTGCGCTCGCCGGCGCGCGTGACGGTGATCAGCTCGCGATTGCGGCTTTCCGAGAACAACTGCTCGACGTCGACATTCAGCGCCTTCGACAGCTTCAGCGCGACCGCGATCGACGGCACGCTCAGGCCGCGCTCGACTTTCGACAGATAGCTCTTGGTGAGGCCGGTCTCGTCGGCAAGCACATCGAGCGTCCAGCCCTTCTGTTTTCTGAGCAGCTTCAGGCGAATCGTCATGGGGCGCCAGGTGTCCTTCGAAAAACCGATTGTAACGCATGACACAATGTGTCATATAATGGATCGAGTGTCACGGATCCGGCGGAAACGGCTGCGGACGACGCGATACATCCGACCCATTCAGGAGGCGAACATGGCGGAAACGCTGAATTTGACGAAAGAGGCGCTGGTCGCGCTGGCGGAGCGGCGTCTTGAAAACGAGGTGGGCGACAGCGGCTGGTCCGCGCGGCAGAAGCTCGCACTCACGTGCCGGATCCTGTTCGACGCGGGCCACGATTCCGGCCTGGCCGGGCAGATCACCTGCCGTGCGGGCGACGCCGGCACGTACTACACGCAGCGGCTCGGGCTCGGTTTCGACGAGATCTCGGCCGCGAACCTGCTGCGCGTCAACGAGGATCTCGACGTCGTCGACGGCGCAGGCATTCCGAACCCGGCCAACCGGTTCCATACATGGATCTATCGCGAGCGCCCGGACGTGAACTGCATCATCCACACGCATCCGGCGCATGTCGCGGCGCTGTCGATGCTCGAGCAGCCGCTCGTCGTGTCGCACATGGATACCTGCCCGCTGTACGACGATTGCGCGTTCCTGAAGGACTGGCCCGGCGTGCCGGTCGGCAACGAGGAAGGCGAAATCATCTCGAAGGCGCTCGGCAGCAAGCGCGCGATCCTGCTGTCGCATCACGGCCAGCTCGTGGTCGGCAAGACGATCGAGGAGGCGTGCATCCTCGCGCTGCTGATCGAGCGGGCCGCGAAGCTGCAACTGCTCGCGATGTCGGCCGGCGAGATCAAGCCGGTACCGCCGGCGCTGGCGCGGGAAGCGCACGACTGGATTTCGAAACCGAAGCGCGATGCGGTGACGTTCGACTATTACGCGCGCCGCGCATTGCGCACGCATCGCGACTGCATCGCTTGAACGAGCGCATCGTTTTCGTCGCGTTCACTCATCATTGAGGAATACACATCATGTCTATCCTGCTGCAAGGCATCATTGCCTACCCGGTCACGCCGTTCTCCGTCGACGGCGGCGTCGACCTGAAAACGCTCGATGCGCTGATCGAGCGCCTGATCGCCGACGGCGTTCATGCGATTGCCCCGCTGGGCAGTACCGGCGAGAGCGCGTACCTGTCCGACGCCGAATGGGAGGCGGTTGCCACCGGGTCGATTCGCGCGGTGCGCCGGCGCGTGCCGACCGTCGTCGGCATCTCCGATCTCACCACGGCGGGCGCGGTGCGCCGCGCGCGCTTCGCCGAACAGGCCGGCGCCGATGCGGTGATGGTGCTGCCGGTGTCGTACTGGAAGCTCGGCAACGACGAGATCGTCGCGCACTACCGCGCGATCGGCGACGCGATCGGCATTCCGATCATGCTGTACAACAACCCTGCGACGAGCGGCGTCGACATGTCGCCCGACCTGATCGCGACGATCTGCCGGACCGTCGACAACGTCACGATGGTCAAGGAGAGCACCGGCGACATCGGCCGGATGCACCGGCTCGCGCAGTTGAGCGACGGCACGATCCCGTTCTACAACGGCAGCAATCCGATGGCGCTCGCCGCGCTGGCCGCGGGCGCGGCCGGATGGTGCACGGCCGCGCCGAACCTGAACGCCGCGTTGCCGCTCGCGCTGGTCGACGCGATGCGCGCGGGCGACCTGACGCGCGCCAGGTCGGCCTTTCATGCGCAGTTGCCGTTGCTGCAGTTCATCGTCAACGGCGGGCTGCCGGTGACCGTGAAGGCAGGATTGCGCCTGCGCGGCTTCGACGCCGGCGAACCGAGGAAGCCGTTGCTGCCGCTTGGCGAAACGCGCGCGCGCGAACTCGAACGCCTGCTGGCGGCACTGCAGGATGGTGTACCGGCATGAGCGATGAAGCACGGCCGGCGATCGCGGTTGCCGTCGGTGCGGTGCGGATCGGCACGAGCCGACCGCTGGCCGGCACGCCGCACGCGAGCGCGATCGACAAGCGGCCGGTCGATTCGCGTCTGTGGCTGGGCGCGCTCGGCTTTGCCGGCGACGAGCATGCCGATGCGCGGCATCACGGCGGGCCGGACAAGGCGGTCCACCACTATGCGCACGATCACTATGCGTGGTGGTCCGCGCAGATCGGCGCGCGCGACGTGCTCGCTCGACCGGGCGCGTTCGGCGAGAACCTGTCGACGCATGGCGTGACCGAGCACGACGTGTGCATTGGCGACGTGTTTGCGCTGGGCGGCGCCGTGCTTCAGGTGACGCAATCGCGGCAGCCGTGCTGGAAGCTCAACGCGCGCTTCGATCATCCGCGGATGGCCGCGCTCGTGCAGCAAAGCGGCCGGACCGGCTGGTACTACCGCGTGTTGCACGAAGGCTGGGTGGCGCCTGGCGACGTGCTGGCGCTGCATGAGCGCAGCTTTCCGCGATGGCCGCTGTCGGCGGTGCTCGATGTGCTGTACCGACGCACACTCGACATGGCCGCGCTCGATGCGCTGTGTGACGTCCCGGTGCTGCCGCCCGGCTGGCGCAAGATGCTTGAAAAGCGCCGGACGGAGCGGCAGGTCGAAGACTGGACGAAACGGCTCGAGGGATGACGGGCCGTGGCCCGCGGCTCACGGCTTATCCGGCCGGCAATTCCCGCACGTCGGCCGTCGGCGTGGAGCCGAACGCATCGCTCAGCGCATAGCCGATCAGTTGACGTGCGGCCGCTTCGGGCGTCGCGAGCGCGCCGCTCGACTTCAACTGGTCGAACTTCTCGCGCATCGGGAAGTTGTCTTCGCTGGTCGAGCGGATCGTCGCCTGCATGCCGGTGTTGACGACACCCGGCGCGACGCTGCAGATCCGCAGCGCTCGGTTCGCATCGAGCGCGACCGCGCGCGCATGGTGATCGAGTGCGGCCTTGGTCGCGCAGTAGATGCTCCAGCCCGCGTACGCGTTGCGCGCCGCACCGCTCGACAGGTGCAGGATCCGGCATTCGGTCGTGGCGGATGCCGCCTGCGCGAGCGCGGCCGACAGCATCAGCGGCGCCGCGACGTTCAGGCCGACCGCGCGCGCGACGATCGCCGGGTCCTGCGCGGCGAGCGGGCCGATCGGATCGACAATGCCCGCGTTGTTGAACAGCAGCACGATCGACGCGCCGTCGACGAAGCTGCGCAGCGTGTCGCCGGCCAGCCAGGTCGCGACGGCCGACGTGTCCGACAAGTCGAGTTCGACTTCGGCGAAGCGGCCGCCGGCTTGCGACGCGAGCGACGGATGGCGGCTGCGCGACACGCCGAGCACGGCGATGCCTTCCTGCAGCAGTTGTTCGGCGAGCGATGCGCCGAGACCGCGCGTGTGTCCGGTGACGATGGCGCGCACGTGCGGCGAGGTTGAGGATGCAGTCATGGTGGCGAACGGGTGATTGGGTGAAAAGGTGAACGGTGTCGACGAGCGGCGCGCAGGCGCGGCGGCAGTGTGTGTTGGGCGGGTGATGCGTGGTATTGATGTGCAGAGGTGTGCAGAGGCGGTTGCGCGCGGCGCCGCGGATGTCCGCATGAACGCATATCGTAGCGTCGGCATGCGTGCCGCGCAAACGCGGGCATGATTCCGCCGTGCATGCGCCGCAGGGTGCAGCGTGTGTGAAGTGCGAATTCGCGAGTGCCGTGCGCGTGCATCGCCGCGCGGCATCGGGCGGCAGATACGTTGGACGAAAGGCAACTGCGGCAAGTGCGCGCCCCGGCACGGCGAGTAGCGCCGGGCCATGCGTCGCGAGCTATCATATGGCTCGCCCGTGCGCGATGCCGGACGGGCCGCGACCGTTTCCCCTCACCTGCTGCACGCTGCGAAGCCACCATGAACACCACGCCGGATACGCCCACGCCACGCGCCCTTCGCGAACTCACGCCTCTCGAGGCTCGCATTCTCGGTGTGCTCGTCGAGAAACAGCACACGGTGCCGGACACCTACCCGCTGTCGCTGAATGCGCTGACCGCGGGCTGCAACCAGAAAACCGCGCGCTCGCCGGTGATGAACGTCAGCGAGGACGAAGTCACGACCGCGCTCGACGGGCTGAAGCACCTGAGCCTCGTGATGGAAGGCAGCAGCAGCCGTGTGCCGCGCTTCGAGCACAACATGAACCGCGTGCTCGGCATCCCGAGCCAGGCGATCGCGCTGCTGACGATCCTGCTGCTGCGCGGCCCGCAGACGGCCGCCGAGCTGCGCCTGAACAGCGCGCGCCTGCACGGCTTCGCGGATATCTCGTCGGTCGAGGCGTTTCTCGACGAACTCGCGGCGCGCGCGCAGGCGCTCGTCGTCCGGCTGCCGCGTGCGCCGGGCGCGCGCGAGAACCGTTGGATGCACCTGATGTGCGGCGAGGTGAACGTGGCCGACTTCGCGAGCGCGGACGGCGGCGGCGCGGATTCCGTGCCGCCTTCCGAATTCGAGGCGCTGAAGGCCGAACAGAAACGCCTCGCTGATGAAGTGGCGCGACTGAGTGAGCTGGTTCAGCGGATGGCCAGCGAACTGGGGATCGACGTCGACGCGCAGGGCGGCGCGGGCTGATCCACGGCGCGATGCGACGCGGTGCCGGCGCGTGCACGCGCGCCGTGCAGCGGGCATCAGTCGCCGCGACGCCATCGCTACCAGCGGCACCCCGATTGCGGCGAAACGTCGACATCCAGCGCCCTGCCGAACGCGGTTTTCTTGCCGGTGCGCGCATTGGTGTAGGTCATCGAATAGATGTTGGCGCCCTGGGACATCATTTCGTATCTCCCGTTGATCTTGCCGTCGACCATTTCGACCCAGGTTGTCGTGTACTGGTGCGGACGGTCTTCGGCGAGCACTTCGTCCTCTTCGTGTTCGATCACCAACGGCAGGGCCGTTTTCGATTTCGCGTACCGGACCATGCCGCCCGTCCAATTGACCGCATCGTCGTAGTAGGTGCGCATCTCGAAGCGCACGGGTTTGTCGCCATCCGATGTGAAGCAGAACACTTCGGTGGAAACCTTGGCGAGCGCCGGCAACGAAATGCAGAGCAGTACCGCGGCAAGAGCTTTTTTCATGATGGTGATGTGCAAGAGATAAAGCGGCCTTTCAACCGACACTGATCCGCGTAGCCCCCGCATCGACGAGCCGGAACAGCAGATCCTCGACGGCCGTCTCGGGCGCGGAACCGAGATCCGCATTGACGCGCCACCCCTGTTCCGTGCGAACCGGTTCCGACAGGTAGTGAACGATGCCATGCAGCCCGTCTTCGGCCGGCGCGTTCTCGTCGTCCACATCGAACCACGCGAAGAACCATGTCTTGAGCGCGTCGACCGCCGCGCTTTCGTCGAGACCATCGGCCTCGATCGCGGCCCAGTCCCACACGAACGGGCGGATCGATACGGCCGCCGTTTCGAGGTCGAACGCGAACGGTTCGAAATCCAGTTGCGAGGTCGAATCGACCATCGACGGCTGCCCGGCCGCGTCGCCTTCGGCCGGGATCGTGTCGGCCCGGCACGGCAGCGCGAGCGGCCCTTCGGTGGCCAGCGCGCCGTCGGCCTGCCGGTAGGCCGGTTCGACGATCACCGCCGGTTGCGCTGCCGCTTTCGCGAGCAGGTCGATATAGGGTTGGCGGATGGCACGGAGCAGTTCGGATACGGTCATCGTGGCGTGTCGGTTGGGCAGGAAACGATCGGTCACAGGCAGGCGGTGCGCCGCGCGGCCCGCATCGCACGACGGGCCGCTTCGGTAACGGACAGCCGTGATCGTACGGCACTTCATCCGGGTGCGGGCAGTCGGCCGAACGGCCGTGGCTCTACAACCGCTTCAACGGGAAAGCCGCGCCGAGCAATTGCTGGCTGACGGCGCTGCTGCCGAGCAATTCGCTGGCGCCCGAGACGCCGCACTAGACGCGTCGGGCGACGCGGCGAAGGGCAGGGCGATCCGCCGCGGATCGCCCTTGTTCCATTCCGTGTCCGGCCGTCTGTCGCACGACCCTGACTCCCGTCACCCGCATTCCCCCGCCGCGACCGGCTGCCGCCTCTCCTGGGTGCCATAATCGAGCCTGCACATCATTCCAGACGTCCCCCGGAGAATCACCATGCAGAACCTCGACAATCCTTCCCACGATCGCGAGGTAGGCAGCGCCGACGCGACGCAGGACACCACGCGCATCGACGATGTCCGCATCGGCGCCGTGCGTCCGCTGATTTCGCCGGCGCTGCTGCTCGACGAATTGCCGGTGCCGGCCGCCACGCAGACGCTCGTCGAGGATACGCGCCGTGCGATAGGCGACATCCTGCACGGCCGCGACGACCGGCTGCTGCTCGTCGTCGGCCCGTGCTCGATCCACGATCACGACCAGGCGCTCGACTACGCGCGCCGCCTGAAAGTTGCGGCCGATGCGCTGAAGGACGACCTGCTGATCACGATGCGCGTCTACTTCGAGAAGCCGCGCACGACGGTGGGCTGGAAGGGCTACATCAACGATCCGCGCCTCGACGGCAGCTTCCGCATCAACGAAGGGCTGCGCGCCGCGCGGCAGCTGCTGCTCGACGTCAACGCGCTCGGCCTGCCGGCCGCGACCGAATTCCTCGACCTGTTGAGCCCGCAGTACATCGCCGACCTGATCGCGTGGGGCGCGATCGGCGCGCGCACGACCGAGAGCCAGAGCCACCGCCAGCTCGCGTCGGGGCTGAGCTGCCCGATCGGCTTCAAGAACGGCACCGACGGCGGCGTGCAGGTCGCGTCGGACGCGATCGTCGCCGCGGCCGCGAGCCATGCGTTCATGGGGATGACGAAGATGGGGATGGCCGCGATCTTCGAGACGCGCGGCAACGACGATGCGCACGTGATCCTGCGCGGCGGCAAGAGCGGCCCGAACTACGACGCCGCGCATGTCGAGGCGTGCTGCGCGGTGCTGCGCAAGGCCGGGCTGCGTGAGCAGGTGATGGTCGACTGCTCGCATGCGAACTCGAACAAGTCGCACGAGCGGCAGATCGATGTCGCGCAGGATCTCGCGCGGCAACTGTCGCAGGGCGAGCACCGGATCGTCGGCGTGATGGTCGAGAGCCATCTCGAGGCCGGGCGGCAGGATCTGAAGCCGGGGGTGCCGTTGCAGTACGGCGTGTCGATCACCGATGCGTGCTTGAGCTGGACGCAGACGGAGCCGGTGCTCGATGTGCTGGCGGAGGCGGTGCGGCATCGCAGGGTGTATTCGCGGAATGCGTGACAGGGGCGGCGCCGATATGAGTGCTGCGTTGTCGCGTTCGATGCAGCATCTCGCGAGTGGCGCTAACATGGCGCCGGTGCGATGTGTCGCGCGCACGGAGGCGGCGAGGCCGGCCGCCGATATCGACAACCATTCACCGGAGTGCATAAAAACATGGCGTTCTACAAAACCCTCATCGCAGCAACCGTCCTCGCATCGAGCGTCAGCGCACACGCGCAGATCGCCGGCGCGCAGCCGCTCAGCGTGACCGTCGAGCAATCGCAGGCACTGCTCGAAGGCTGGAGCGTGAAGAAGAGCGTGCTCGGCAAGACCGTGTACAACGACGCGAACCAGAAGGTCGGCACCGTGCGCGACCTGATCGTCGCGCCGGACGGCTCGGTATCGGCGGCGATCGTGTCGGCCGGCGGCTTCCTCGGCGTGGCCGCGCACGACGTCGCGGTGCCGATCGCGTCGCTCGACGTGCGCAACGGCAACATCTACCTGCCGGGCGCGACGAAGGATGCGCTGAAGGCGACGCCGGCGTTCCAGTACGCGAAGGTGCCGTCGCCGCCGAAGCCGAAGAAGGTCGACGACAAGCACTGATCCGCCCTCTCGCGGCGTCCGTCGCGCGAAGCGCCGGCGCCGCATCCGCGGTCAGCTGCTCGAAGCATCGTCCGGCGGCGCGAGCGCGACGACGTGGCTGATTCCTTCGTGCGCCATCTTCGTATAAGGGCAGAAGCGCTCCGTATTGCGCACGAGTTCCTCCGCCACCGCGCGTTCGACGCCCGGCAACCGGACGCGGATGTTCGCGTTCAGCATGAATAGCCCGTCCATCGGATCGCGGCAGAAGTCGATCGATGCGGACACCGACGCGCCGGCGATCGACACGCCCGCCTGCGCGGCCAGCAGGCTGAGCGCACCGTGAAAACATGCCGCATAGCTCGCGGCGAACAACTGCTCGGGGTTCGGCCCGTCGCCGGGCCCGCCGAGCGCGGACGGCAGGCGCAGCTCGATGTCGAGGCGTCCGTCGTCGGAACGCGCGATGCCCGACGCGCGGCCGTGCTGCGCCGCGCCGCCCGTGACGGTTACCGTCGTCGAGTACAGCGTCTGCGGTTCCCGTCCGCGATACCTGTCGAGCAGCGAGAGCGGCGGCGGACGCAGCGGAGTCATGGCGCGTGTGATCGTGCTTCGGCGTTCAGCGTGCGGCCTGGCCTTGGCGGAACCACGCGTCGAAGGTCGTCGCGCCGAGGCGCGCGCCGGGCCCGGGAACGAGCGTGTCGTCCTGCACCGTCGCGCCGAAGTAGCCGGCGCCCGCATCCCGGACCACCGTGCGCGCGTCGTGCGTGACCGACAGGAAATGCTCGACCAGATCGGCGAGCCGCACGCGATTCGGGCCGCCGATTTCGGCGATGCCGTTGCGCGGCGCATCGAGCGCGAAATCGGCGACGGCGGCCGCGACGTCGTCCGATGCGATCGGCTGGAAGTGCGCGGTGCTCAGCCGGATCGTGTCGCCTTCCGCACCGGATTGCGCGATCGCGCCGAGGAATTCGAAGAACTGCGTCGAACGCACGATCGTATACGGCACGCCCGCCTCGCGGATCAGGTTCTCCTGGATGATCTTGCCGCGGAAATACGCGCTCTGCTGCAGGCGGTCGGTGCCGACCACCGACAGCGCGACGTGATGGCGCACGCCCGCCGCGCGCTCGGCCGCGAGCAGGTTGCGCCCCGACGTCTCGAAGAACGCCTTCACGGCCGCTTCCTCGAACGACGGCGAGTTCGCGAGATCGACCACGACGTCCGCGCCCGCGAGCGCGTCGGTCAGCCCCGCGCCCGTGATCGTATCGACGCCCGTCGACGGTGCTGCCGCAACGGCCTCGTGACCGCGCGCGATCAGGTTCCTGACGACCTTGCCGCCGATCAGGCCGGTACCACCAATCACGATGATTTTCACGATTGCTCTCCTTGAACGGGCGCGCGACATGCGCGCCGCTTGAATCTGTCGAATCCGGGGCGCATCGCGTTCGCGCGATCGCGCCGGCATGTTGCCGAAAGGCGCGCAACCGGATGCGCGCGTTTTTCGACCAGCACGCATCGTAAGCATGCGCCGCTTGATCCGGTAGTGCGCTGCGAGTGCTCACCGTGTTGCGTCGAATGCATCAATCGACCGTCTCCAGCGGCGCCATCGTCGTCATCGTCGTCAGGCACTGCAGGTCGCGCGCACGCGTCTGTTCGATCATGTAGTCGATGAACGCGCGAATGCGCGTGGGCAGGTGCTTGCGGCTGAGATAACACAGGTAATGGCCGCCGTCGTCCGGCGCGTGCTGGCCGAGACAGCTCACCAGTTGCCCGTCGGCGAGCAGGTCGCACACCTGGTACGCCGGCAGCTGCGCGATGCCGAGCCCGTCGAGCACCGCGCGGACGACGAGGTCCAGATCGTTGAACGTATGGTGCGCGGCGAGCTGGCGCTGTTGCGCGAGCCCGTCGATCTTGAATTCCCATTCCGTCACGCGCCCCGATGCGGTGCGCAGGTTGATGCAGCGATGCCGCGCGAGCTCGTCGACGTGGCGCGGCAGCCCGTGCCGATGCGCATACGCCGGCGACGCGCAGACGATCATCTGCATCGGAATCAACTGGCGCGCGACGATTGCACTGTCCTCCATGCGCCCGTCGCGGAACGCGACGTCGATGCGGTCGGCCGAGAAGTCGGCCGGGCGGTCGTTCAGCAGCAGTTCGAGCGTGATGTCCGGATACTGCGCGTGGAAATCGCGCAACAGCGGTGCGATGATCTTGCGTCCGAAGCCGGGCGTCGAGCCGATGCGCAGGTGTCCGCTCGGCGGCCCGCTGCGTAGCTCGCGCATGTCCTCGAGCGCCTGCGCGAGATGTTCGATGCCGGGCCGGCAATTCTCGTAGAAGAGCTCGCCCTCGCGCGTCAGCGACATGCTGCGCGTCGTGCGCTGGAACAGGCGGGCATCGAGCCGGTCCTCCAGCTTCTGCACGTGGCGGCTGACCGACGAGCGACCGACGCCGAGGCGGTCGGCGGCGCGGGCGAAGCTGCCTTCGGTGACGACGGCGAGGAAGGTGACGACGCCGGCGTAGCAGGTCGAGAAGCTGCGTGCGTATGGATCGTCGGCGTCGGGGCGGTGGATGGCGGTGTCTGACATGGAGGCGCGGAAGTCGTAGTGTCCGTATGCGACTAGACGTTTCGGCGCTGCCGCCTGTGACACCGTCCGTCGCATTTTTCAAGAAAGGCGGCGGCGGCGGGCGAGCGGGTTATCGCTCAGGCACGAGCACCGGCGCGCCCTTGTCCTTCAGCAGCAGCACGATGAACTTCGCGGGTTTCGTGCGGCTCGCGTTACGGCCGACCGTGTGCAGGTCGTTCGGGCCCTCGTAGAACGTCTGGCCTGGCTTCAGCGTGACGGGCTCGCCGCCCTTCACCTGCATCACGATCGAGCCCTCGACCACATAGACGAACGCAGGCGCATGGTGGCGGTGGACGGGGTCGACCGCGCCGGGCGGGTATTCGACGGAGATCATCAGCGCTTCCTTGCCCGGATACGCGTCGAGCGGCTTCGTCATGAGCGGCGTGACGATGGCGGAGGGCGCCGCATGGGCAGCGCCGGCGGTTGCGCCCGCGACGACGAGCGCGGCCGCGTATGCATGTTTCAAGCGAATCATGGGGAGGGTTTCCGGTGAGTGCCGCCGGCGGGCGGCCGGCGGCGAAGGCGGGCGGTGGCCCGGGCCGGGCGCGGGCGTCAGGCGAGATTCGCCTTGTCGAGGCCGAATGCCTTGTCGGCCGAGCCCGGTGCGGTGCGGAATGCCACGTTCGCGCGGTTCCAGCCGTTGATCGCCATGACTTCGAACGTCAGGTCCGACAGTTCCTTCTCGGACAGTTGGCCGCGCACCCGGTCGTAGACGTCGTCCGGCACGCCATGCTCGGGCAGCTTCGTCAGTACTTCGGCCCATGCAAGCGCGGCCCGCTCGCGCGGCGAGAAGAGCGTCGATTCGCGCCACGTCGCGAGATGATGAAGGCGCAGTTCGCGCTCGCCGTGGAGGCGCGCTTCCTTCACATGCATGTCGAGACAGAATGCGCAGCCGTTGATTTGCGATACGCGCGCGGACACGAGATCGCGGATCGATTCCTCGATCGTGCTGTCGCGCAGCAGGTTGCTGAACTCGAGGAATTGCCTGAACAGCTCGGGCGATTGATGCATGTAGTTGAGACGTTGCGTCATGATTTCTCCTGGCGACGAAGAGAATCGCCCGCGGTTCGCGGGCGTCGGAGGCGGCATTGCGCCGCGCCGAATCATCTTAGGAGTACGGCGTCCGTCCCGGTAGACACGCAAGGTGACGCATCGTGTTGCCGGCGGCGCACCAATCGGCGAGCGGGGCGTGCGTCACGCGCACGCGGCAGCGATCCGCGCAAGCTTGTCGGGGTTGCGCTGCACGAGGATCCGGACGATCCGCGTGCCGTCCGTCTCGAACGACATCGCGGATTCGAGCTGCCCGGCGATGAAGCGCAGCATCGCCCATTCGTCGTTCAGCACGACCGTTCGCATCTCGACGCCGCTGCCGCAGCGCAGCCATGTCGCGTAGAACAGCTGTGCGATGCGGCGGCCGCCGACCATCGGTTTCGGGAAACTCTGGACCTTGCCGCCGCCGTCGCCGATCAGCATCGAGTCTTCCGCGAGCAGCGCCTGGATCGACGGGAAGTCGCCTTGCGCGAGCGCGTGCGAGAACGTCTGCAGCAATTGCCGGTGCGTTTCGCGAGGCACCGCGTAACGCGGCCGGCCGTCGTCGCGCAACTGGGCCTTCGCGCGGCTGACGAGTTGCCGGCACGCGGCTTCGGATTTGCCGATTGCATCGGCGATCTGGTCGTAGTCGACGTCGAACACTTCGCGCAGCAGGAAGGCCGCGCGCGCTTCCGGCGTCAGGCGCTCGAGCAGCAGCAGGAACGCGACCGACACGTCGTTCGCGCGCTCCGTCAATTCCTCGGGCGTCGCCGGCGATTCGCCGAGCTCGGGCTCCGGCAGCCAGATACCCGTGTATTGCTCGCGCCGGATTTTCGCCGCTCGCAGGCGGTCGATCGCGATCCGCGTCGTGACCGCGACCAGCCACGCCTCGCCGTTCTCGATTTCGTCGCGTGCCGCTTCGTGCCAGCGCAGCCAGACGTCCTGCACGATGTCCTCCGCGTCCGCGACGGAGCCGAGCATCCGGTAGGCGATCTTCTGCAGGCGCGGGCGCAGCGCGTCGAAGGTTCGGGTGTCGTCGTTCATGCAGTCCACACCCCGTCGAAACCGAACGAGACCGGCCCGCTCAGGAACACGCTGCCGGTGCCGTCCCATTGAACGGCGACGTCGCCGCCGTCGCATTCCACCCGCACCGTGTGGTCGAGCAGCCCGCGCCGGATGCCGTTGACCGCCGCGCCGCACGAACACGAGCCCGAACCGAGCGGCACGCCGCCGCCGCGCTCCCAGATGCGCAGGCGGATATGCGAGCGGCTGACGACCTGAACGAAATGCACGTTGGTCTTCAGCGGAAACAGCGGATGCGTTTCGATTGCCGGGCCGAGCGCTTCGACATCGACCGTACCGAGATCGTCGACGAAGAACGTGCAGTGCGGATTGCCCATGCTGCACGCGGCCGGTGCGCCGGGCAGCGGAAGGGCGAGCGTGTCGACGGCTTCGGCGACGGGCACGTCCTGCCAGCCGATGCGCGGTGTGCCCATCTCCACCGTGATCAGCCCATGCGCATCGTGCGAACAGAGCAGGCGCCCGCGGTTGGTGCGCAGCACGACCGACGCCGCGCCGGTTTCCCGCATCACCTTCCACGCGACGCCGCGCGTCGCGCTGCCGCAGGTATCGAGCATCGAGCCGTCGGGGTTCCAGAACGCGACGCGGGCCGCCGCGTCGTCGCAGTCCGATAGCACCGCGAGCTGGTTGAAGCCGATGCCGCGATGCCGGTCGCCCATGTGCCGGACGAGGTCGCGGTCGATCGCGTGTGCTTGAGCCTGATCCTGGCCGCGCAGGTCGACGACGACGAAGTCGTCGCCATTCGCGTTCATCTTCTGAAATCGGATCGGCATGGCGGTTCCGGAATCGAGGCACGCCAACACTGTACGTGGCTTGCCGGGCGCGATCAATCGCGGACGGTGCGCGCGTCTACGTAATTTTACGTAGCCCCGCATACGTAGTTATCCGCTTGTAAGCCGCCCCCGTCGCACGGAATACTACGGCCCATTGTCGCGGCCTTTGCAAGACCGTGGCACGACGCATCGACGTCACGCGTGTGCGGCCACTTCGCCGCATGCCATCAAAACCACATTGGAGACCAGGAGACGCCATGAATCGGGCTTCCAGTACCCTGCTCTGGATCGCGGTCGCGCTGCTCGGCGCGTTCTCGTTCGGAACGATCGCACTCGCGCACGGCGAGCGCGTGAGTGCCCTCTGGATCGTGATCGCAGCTGTCTGCGTGTATCTGATCGCGTATCGCTTCTACAGCCGTTTCATCGCCAGCAAGGTCATGCAGCTTGACGGGCTGCGGATGACGCCGGCGGTCAAGTACAACGACGGCCTCGACTACGTGCCGACCAACAAGTACGTGCTGTTCGGCCATCACTTCGCCGCGATCGCCGGCGCGGGGCCGCTCGTCGGGCCCGTGCTCGCCGCGCAGATGGGCTACACGCCTGGCATGCTGTGGATCCTGGCCGGCGTCGTGTTCGCCGGCGCGGTGCAGGACTTCATCGTGCTGTTCATCTCGACGCGCCGCGACGGCCGCTCGCTCGGCGATCTCGTCAAGATGGAGCTCGGTACGGTGCCCGGCGTGATCGCGCTGTTCGGCGCGTTCCTGATCATGGTGATCATCCTCGCGGTGCTCGCGCTGATCGTCGTGAAGGCGCTGACCAATTCGCCGTGGGGCACGTTCACCGTCGCCGCGACGATTCCGATCGCGCTGTTCATGGGCGTCTATACGCGCTACATCCGTCCGGGCCGCATCGGCGAAGTGTCGATCATCGGCTTCGTGCTGCTGATGGCGTCGATCGCGTTCGGCCAGACCGTGCACGATTCGCCCGCGCTCGCCGCATGGTTCACGTTCAGCGGCACGCAGCTCACGTGGATCCTGATCGGCTATGGCTTCGTCGCATCGGTGCTGCCGGTGTGGCTGCTGCTCGCGCCGCGCGACTACCTGTCGACGTTCCTGAAGATCGGCACGATCCTGGGCCTCGCGATCGGCATCCTGGTCGTCGCGCCGGAACTGAAGATGCCCGCGCTGACGAAGTTCGTCGACGGCACGGGCCCGGTATGGTCGGGCAACCTGTTCCCGTTCCTGTTCATCACGATCGCGTGCGGCGCGGTGTCGGGCTTCCACGCGCTGATCTCGTCGGGCACGACGCCGAAGCTGATCGACAACGAAACCAACGCGCGCTTCATCGGTTACGGCGCGATGCTGATGGAATCGTTCGTCGCGATCATGGCGCTGGTCGCCGCGTGCGTGATCGAGCCGGGCATCTACTTCGCGATGAACGCGCCGGCCGCCGTGCTCGGCTCGACGCCGGAAGCCGTCGCGAACACGGTCACGCAGTGGGGCTTCGTGCTGACGCCCGACATGCTGACGCAGACCGCGAAGGCCGTCGGTGAAACGACGATCATCGCGCGCGCGGGCGGCGCGCCGACGCTGGCCGTCGGCATGGCGCACATCCTGCACCAGGTGATCGGCGGCGAAGCGATGATGGCGTTCTGGTATCACTTCGCGATCCTGTTCGAGGCGCTGTTCATCCTGACGGCCGTCGATGCCGGCACGCGCGCGGGCCGCTTCATGCTGCAGGATCTGCTCGGCACGTTCCACCCGGCGCTCAAGCGCACCGAGTCGCTGCCCGCGAACCTGGTCGCCACCGGGCTGTGCGTGGCCGCGTGGGGCTACTTCCTGTACCAGGGCGTGGTCGATCCGCTCGGTGGCATCAACACGCTGTGGCCGCTGTTCGGCATCTCGAACCAGATGCTCGCCGCGATCGCGCTGGTGCTCGGCACCGTCGTGCTGTTCAAGATGAAGCGCGAGCGCTATGCATGGGTGACGATCGTGCCGACGGCATGGCTGCTGATCTGCACGCTGACGGCCGGCTGGCAGAAGATTTTCGATGCGAACCCGAAGGTCAGCTTCCTCTCGCACGCCGCGAAGCTGCAGGCCGCGGTGGACGAAGGCAAGGTGCTCGCGCCGGCCAAGTCGATCGCACAGATGAAGCGGATCATCTTCAACGACTACATCGATGCGGCGCTGGCCGGGCTGTTCATCTTCGTCGTCATCAGCATCGCGGTGTACGGCGTGATCGCCGTGCTGCGCGCGCGCCGCGAGTCGAAGCCGACCGTGCGCGAGACGCCGTACGAAGCGATGCCGGCCGCGCAGGCGCTCGGCAGCGGACGTTAAGGGGAGGCCGCGATGTTCAGCGATCTTGGCGGCGACCTGCGCAGCGCGGGGCGTTACCTCGGGCAGGCGTTGCGGCTGATGGTCGGCCTGCCCGACTACGACACCTACGTCGCGCACATGCGCGAAACCCATCCGGACCGCGCGCCGATGACGTACGAGGAATTTTTCCGCGAGCGTCAGAATGCGCGGTACGGGTCGGGAGCAGGGAAGTGCTGCTGAACCGGGCCGGTGAAACGGTTCGGTGATTTACAAGGAAGCGCCGCGATGGATTTCGCGGCGCTTTTTCTTTGGCGGGGCAGACGGCGCGACTGTCGCGGATATCGCCGCGTCGTTTGCCGGCGCGCAGCACGGCAACGTCCGGCGGCCGGTATCATAGAACTCATTTTTCCCCGATGGACCCGCAGGAGAACACGTCGTGCATGTCGGTGAGCGTTTCAACAGCATTTCCCATCTCGTCGGCGCGGTGCTGTCGGTGGCGGGCCTCGTGGCGCTCGTGACGATGGGCGCGCTCGAAGGCGACCCGTACAAGGTGGTGAGCTTCAGCGTGTACGGCGCGATGCTGATCCTGCTCTACGCGATCTCGACGCTGTACCACAGCGTGCGCAACCCGCGCCTGAAAGCGATCCTGCAGAAATGCGACCATTCGGCGATCTACCTGCTGATCGCCGGCAGCTACACGCCGTTTACGCTGGTCACGTTGCGCGGCCCGTGGGGCTGGTCGCTGTTCGGCGTGAGCTGGGGGCTCGCCGTGCTGGGCATCGTGCAGGAACTGACGCTCGGGCGGCGCACACGCATGCTGTCGATGATCCTGTACGTGCTGATGGGCTGGCTCGCGCTCGTCGCGGTGCGCCCGCTGATCCATGCGCTGCCGCCGGTGGGCACCGCGTGGCTCGTGGCCGGCGGCGTGATCTACAGTGCCGGGATTTACTTCTTCATCAACGACGAACGCATCCGTCACGGGCACGGTATCTGGCACCTTTTCGTGCTGGGCGGCAGCCTGTGCCAGTTCGTCAGTGTCGCGATGTATGTGGCGTGAGCGGAAGGCGGCGTTGACACGGTGACGACGCGCAACGGGCGCGTCCGGGGAATGCGCTGTCGGCGCGCGGCGGTCATGGCCGCGGCCCGCTCGCCGGCGGCCGTCAGGCGCGGTCGGGCGTCGGCGTTGCGGCTTGCAGCGCGAGAAAGCCGACCCATCCCCAGTAAACGCGATGATGCGCGATCAGCCCGTCGCGCAGATCCATCACCTCGACGAGATCGACCTGGTCGCCTTCCGGCGTTTCGCGCGGATATTCCCATGTGAGCTGGCGGCCGTTCGAGAAGAACAACCCGGTCCGGTACCAGCGTCCGAGCCTGTTGCCCGGATTGCGCAGGCCGGCCGCGAAGAACTCGCCGATCGCGGCCTTGCCATGCAGCACGCCCGAGCCGTGGTCGGGCAGCGTGACGACGGCGAGCGGCGTTTCGAGCACCGCGTCGTCCGCGTACAGCGACATCAGCGCATCGAAGTCGCGAGCGACGACGGCGGCGTGCCAGCCTTCATGGATGCGCCGGGCATCGGCGTCGGCGTGTGTCATGGCGGATTCCCTGAAGTGTCGATAACGGAACCCACTGTATGGGCGCGACGCCGCAAGACGTTTCACGTCGGCCCGAAACGTGGATGCGGCCCTGGTTGAAGGCGGCCGCGCGTCAGACCTTATCCGGCCAGCGCGTCGAGATTCAGCACATAGGATTTGCCGATCCACACCGCGCAATCGCGATGGTCGCGCAGGTCGTCGCCGGTATTCGGATGCAGGAAGATATCGAGCGCGCCGTGGTTCAGCACGAGCCACGGCACGATGTCGTCGAATCGCGCGGCGTCGAATGCGATCTGGTACGACCAGGCCGGATGCGGGCCGACGAGGCGTTCGTGAAAGCGGCCGAGTTCGATGACCGCGCCGAACCGTTCGTCGACGACCTGGCGAAACGCCCAGGCCGCGTCGCGGCTGGCTGCATCGAAATAGACGTGTGCGTGCCAACTGTCGATGGCGGTAGTGTCGAGGGCAGCCATGGAAGGACTCGATAAAAAAGGGGAATGCATGAGGCGCCGTGCGAAACGGCCGATGCGTGATTATCGCGCGTCCTTGCCGTGTGCGTCGTGTCGCGATCCGGCAATCCGAAGCGGATGATTTGTCCTGTATCAGAAGAACCGTTTGATCCGATGAAACCGGGCTTGAGGTATCGGCATGCGCGATGTCACGCCGGAAGCCGCGCCGGCACGTGCGCTGGCCGGGGTGGCACAGGCAACACGTCATTTCGGAAATTGAAAAAGCGGTGCGAGCGTGCTTTGAGGCAACCGGAAAAATGCAATCAGGCAGTTGAATGAAATAAAGAAATTCCGTTTCGGCGGGATGGGGGAATGACGCAGATCGCACGCCGAATGCAAGGCTGAAAATATCAATTGCGAAATCGGCTATTCAAGCGGAATGCGGCGCGACATACGATGGTTTCAACGCATCGACGATCGCGATCGATGCGGGGACAACCATCTGGAGGCCACCATGCGATCCCTCGTTCCCGTTGCTGTTCTTTCCTGCGCACTCGTTGCGCTGCCCGCCGTCAGTTTTGCGCAGTCGGCCGGTTCCGACTGGCAGTCGAATGCCGCGCGGCTGAGTTGGTCGGCGGCGCGCGCCGAAACCGACGCGCAACTGATGCAGATGACCCGTGCCGGCTATCGCGCGACGACGGCCGGCAACCAGAACTATCCGCTTGCGATGCAGCGTGCGCTCGAACGTGTCCGCAATCCGGTGCCTGACCGGTCGCGCGAAGAGCGGGCCGCGATGGAAGCGCGCGTCGCGCGCGACGTGCAGGGCGGCCATCCGGTCAAGGCGTTCTTCGTGAAGACCGCGTACTACCTGAAGGGCGAGAACACGTTCTGATGCGGCAGACGAGCATGGCTTGCCAGCTTCGATCCGCCAACGTCGCGCGCGCGTCGGCACCGCGCCGGTTGCCGGATGCGCGAGCGACGCCGCGACGCAACGACGGGCACGGCGCGCGGCGCCGTGCGAAGGACAACCGCACTGCGGGGCGCGGCACGACCGCGTGTCGCGCCGCGTGGCCGGATTTCGCGGCGAGCGATGCTGCCGAGGGCGAGCGCGAATCATGAAGGCCACCCGGAAGAAACGTCGCCACGTGCCGCTGACCCGCGAGTGGCTGCTGCCGCTGCCGCCCGTGCATGCACGCGACATCTCGCTGAAATGCCACATGGCGCTCGTCGCGCTGCGCGGAGAACACGGCAACGAGGCGCTGCTGATGCGGTTGCGCACGAGCGTCTATCTGGTGTTCCTGTCGATCGACGATGCGGTGCGCGGGGGCGCGGACATCGACCTGTGCGTCGACGCGGAGCGCGCGCTCGATGCGGGCGTGGCACGCGCGGCGCAAAGCGGTGCATGGGTGCTGCGCGACGACGAATGCGCGGTGCTCGAGCGCGTGCTTGCGGCACACGACACCTGCGTCGCGACGCTCACGCGGCATCGGCTCGCCGAGCTGTGGCGTCATGTCTGCGTGTTCGCGTCGAGCGGCCAGCTGGCACTCGTGGCGAGCGCGGCGGAGAAGATGCGTCTGAACGCGGCCGAATCGCTGGTCGCGTAGTGCCACGCGCCGGTTTTGCAGGGAGAGTGGAGGAGACAGGGCCGGCCGTACCGGCGCGGCCGATGCCATCGTGTCGCGTCGACGATTGCATGGCTGTCGCGACCATACAGTACCGGCAAAACGCGGCTCGAAAGCGCCACCTAAAACAAAAGCGCGACGGAGCGGTTCAGAGGACAGACTTTGCGTGAAGGGCGATGTCCATCAGTCAAGTGGCTTGGTGAACTGTCCTGCGTAGCTGATCTTTCCGATATCGATCGAGAAACGGAACTTGGCCATCTCCCAGTCCCTCAGGACATTGATCACGGTTTTTCGTGCGTCGTTCGGATCGGATTGGCTTTTCAGTAACTCCACTATCGAACCTACGCCGTTTTTGTAGCGTACCAGGGCGGCGCGGTAGGCCAGATATGCATTCGCATTGATTCTGTCCTCGATCTCGATCTTCTTGCAGTGGCGCGCGCCGAGATATGAGGAATTTCTCGAGATGGCGACGGAGGATGACGTTCGGTCACATTTTCTTGGTTTCGGAGGCTTCCCGCAGATCGAGGAATTCATCCATCGAATAGAGTGACAGCATGATGGAGAAACTGCTTAGCATGGTATTTCCTCGGAAGACATAAAGCGTGGTCAGAGCGATTCCCGTGATAGTAGCAATTGGTAAAATGAGTTGAGTCGGGAATCCGAATATCGTATTTCCGAGTTTTCGATTCCAGCCGGCCCATCTCCCAATCAGAGACCAAATGGGAGCGGAAAATATGTAGTGCAGCGTCGCTGATAGGTAGGCTGCTGTCAGCGTTGAGTTCCTGAGACCAATGATGCCAGCCGCTACCAGCAATAAGCCGAAGTACCAGGAAAGTCGGGTTCTAATGGACACAATAATCTCCCGGGGCTGCTTTTAGCCGTCGCCATTGCTGGAATCATTGATCCCGGTCATGACAGCCTTGCGGCCTCGTGAAACAAGGAAATTTTCAACGTTCCAACCCGTTGAGCACGATAGTTGCACCTGAAGATAAAAGGTGCGTCACGCGATCAATGAGCAGGCGATATTTTACGATATCCAAATCTTGATATTTTTCAGCATACTGGATGAACGGCACCTGGTCATTCATGAAAATCCGAATTTCTGATGATTGATCCGGATTGGATGCGTAAACGATATCGCCGAGTTTCGACCATCCTATGATCTCATTGGTTATTGCTCTTCGTGCGAGGTAAGGGTATTTCTCAAAATAGTCCTTATAGAAGTCGTCTTTTGATATGGATAGATCGATCGACTTTTCGGATTTGTCTGGGTACATATCTTGGCGGTATGGATGGTTTCTGGAATGGCATGCGCTTAATTAATTTGACTAAGTAATCCTAAGTAGCTGGATGTTTTTTGTCAACATGTTTTTTTTGAAATGTTGCGGAATGTGAATGTGTGAAGCTGGCCCGAACGAGCGATATTTTTGTTTTATTTGCGTTGCGAGGATTGGATCGCGAGAGAATTGAGCGGACGGGATCGTTATCAAATAATAGGGGCGAATCGTCTGGATCGACCTGCGGCATCGGCAATCTATAGGACCCGGCTTAAATGTATGAGGCGAGCGATCGCTTGTGACTTGTCCGATATGGGCATTGATAATGCGCGGATTATTGGCGACGTCGTTGCTCGTCGAGGTGGATTCGACCTACTTCACGAAGGAGCAGACAGCCTTTCATGGACCGATTGCGTGAGCGGGAAGTGCGCTTACGGCGCCGATTGACTGGCTTTTGGTACAAACGGGGAGCACGTATCCGCTTGCTCCCTTATTACGTTTCAGCGAGCGAAATCGGCACGTTGCGCAAAGCCCGACCGCCGATTGTTCCGGTGACAGCTTTATGAATTCCCGATGAAGGGCGGGCTGGTAGTTCGGCGGAAGTGGAGCGTAAGGTGATTGGCGGCGTACGCAGTTGCAGCACCGATGCCCCTGACGCGCAGCAGCGCATCCCTTCGTTCAATCGTTCAAGCCAGCCAGATAATGCGTATGGGTTTGCCCGATTCCGATTACAGTCGCGACGATCGCGAAGTTCATCGTCGGTATTCAGGGGCAGGAAGATATCGAGTCGCGGGTTCAGTACGAGCCAGGCCACGATGTCATTGAAGCGTTCGGGCGCGCGATCTGATATGACCAGACGGGATGCGGGCCGGCCGGGTGCTCATGAAAGCGGCCGGGTTGCACGGTCGCGCCTGCTGGTCGACGAACAGGCAGAAGGCCCACGCGGCCTCGCGTTAGACGGCATCGAAATAAGCGCGCGCGTGCCAGCTTTCGATGGCGGCGGGATCGAGCAGGGACATGGCGGTTCTCTGACGTGAAGGACGCGCCCTGCTTGCCCGCCTCAGAAAAAAACGGGCGTCACGGAACGAATCCGTGACGCCCGTTGCGGCGGTCAGGCCGTGACGGCGCGCGCTTAAGCCGCCGTTGCCGGCTTCGCCGGCTTCTGCAGCTTGCCCTTGCCGGCGCGCTGGATTTCCTCGAGCTTGATCTCGACGTGGCGCGAGAATACGTACTCGGCCGGACGCTGCTTCGCGATCGAGATGTCCGGTGCGAACGGGCCGTCGGTCTTGATGCCCTTCGTGCTCACGCGCAGCGCCTTCAGCGGATGTGCGATCGTGTCCATCACGGCCGTGGCCTCGAAGCCGCAGTGGACCATGCAGTCCGCGCACTTCTCGTAGTTGCCGACGCCGTAGTTGTCCCACTCGGTCGTTTCCATCAGTTCCTTGAAGGTCTTCACGTAACCTTCGCCGACCAGGTAGCACGGCTTCTGCCAGCCGAACACCGTACGCGCCGGGTTGCCCCACGGCGTGCACTTGTACGTCTGGTTGCCGGCCAGGAAGTCGAGGAACAGCGACGACTGGCTGAACGACCAGCGCTTGCCGCCTTCGCCGCGCTTCAGGATTTCGCGGAACAGGTTCTTCGTCTTGTCGCGGTTCAGGAAGTGCTGCTGATCCGGCGCGCGCTCGTACGCGTAGCCCGGCGACACCGTGATGCCGTCGACGCCGATCGGCCCCAGCGTGTCGAAGAACTTCGCCACGCGCTCGGGCACCGCATCGTTGAACAGCGTGCAGTTGATGTTCACGCGGAAGCCGCGGCGCTTCGCTTCCTTGATCGCCGCGACGGCCTTGTCGTACACGCCTTCCTGCGACACCGAGTGATCGTGCGCCTGCTGGTCGCCGTCGAGGTGGACCGACCAGACGAAATACGGGCTCGGCTCGTAGTCGTCCATCTTCTTTTCCATCAGCAGCGCGTTCGTGCACAGGTACACGAATTTCTTGCGCTTCATGATGCCCTTGACGATTTCCGGCATCTCCTTGTGGAGCAGCGGTTCGCCGCCGGCGATCGACACGACGGGCGCGCCGCACTCGTCGACGGCCTGCAGGCATTCCTCGACGGACAGGCGCTGGTTCAGGATCGGGTCCGGATAATCGATCTTGCCGCAGCCGTTGCACGCGAGGTTGCAGCGGAACAGCGGCTCGAGCATCAGCGCGAGCGGATAGCGTTTGTTGCCGGACAGGTGCTGGCGCACGATATACGCGCCGACACGGACTTGCTGGAGCAGCGGAATAGACAAGGGATGTCCTCCTTAAACTTCGCGGGCGACAGCTTGCGTGAGCTTCGCCGGCAGCTTGAATTCGACTTTTTCCTCACGGCCCGCCATCGTCGCGACATCGACGGGCCCCAGCGCGCGCAGCGCGCCGATTACATCCTCGACCATCTCTTCGGGCGCCGACGCGCCGGCGGTCAGGCCGACCGTCTGCACGCCCGCAAACCATTCGGCTTTCACTTCCGAGCCGTCGGCGACGAGATAGCTCGGCACACCGCTTTCGGTGCCGATCTCGCGCAGGCGGTTCGAGTTCGAGCTGTTCGTCGCGCCGACGACGAGCAGCACGTCAACCTGTTCGCTCAGCTCGCGCACGGCGGCCTGGCGATTCTGTGTGGCATAGCAGATGTCGCGCGTGTCCGGGCCGACCAGGTCGGTGAACCGGCGCTGCAGCGCTTCGATGATGCCGCGCGTATCGTCGACCGACAGCGTGGTCTGCGTGATGTACGCGACCGGCGTATCGACGGGCAGCGTCAGCGTCGCGACTTCGGCTTCGCTCTGCACGAGGATCACCTCGGCCGGAATCTGGCCGATCGTACCCTCGACTTCCGGGTGGCCCGCGTGGCCGATCAGGATCAGCCGGCGGCCCGCCGCGACATACTGGCGGCCCTGCACGTGCACCTTCGTGACGAGCGGGCAGGTCGCGTCGAGCACGTCGAGCCCGCGCGTTTCCGCGTCGCGCTCGACCGTCTGGGCGACACCGTGCGCGCTGAAGATCGCGACAGCGCCGTGCGGCACCTCGTCGAGTTCCTCAACGAATCGTGCCCCTTTATTACGCAGGTTTTCGACGACATGCCGGTTATGAACGATCTCATGACGCACATAGACCGGCGCGCCGTGCTGTTGCAGCGCGCGATCGACGATCTCGATCGCACGGACAACCCCCGCACAAAAGCCGCGGGGCTGGGCAAGGATGACTCGCATAAGTGAGCGAACTCCGACGACAGACGCCGGGGTTCGAAGAGCTGGCACCAACTCGATCGCCCCGGCTTGAAGTTATGAAGGCAGGAACGAACCGGCCAGACCAGGCCCCGGAACCCCGAATTAATCGCGCATTTTAACCCTATCGGGCAGTCCTTGCTCTGGTACCGTATCTTCCGTGTTGCAATTGCGTGAGAGCCGCGTCGGCGCTGGCGCGCGCGGAACCCAGTAAACTACGCGGTTTCGCGGGCGGCCGCCCCGGCTGCCCGGCGTCGCGCTCATTTCAAGGCCATTCGATGACCGTCGATTCTTACGCGTATTGCCCGGCCGCCCGAGCGGTTTCGGGCGTTTTGTTCCTGACCCCCATTCAAAACGCCGGCGTCCGGCCGGAGGCGCGCCGATGATGCTGGCGATCGCTTTCCTGGTGTCCGGCCTGTCGCTGATGATCTGGATCGTGCTGCTCGTCGCGCGCGGCGGCTTCTGGCGCGCGGTGCCGGCGCGGCCGCTGCCGCCCGACG
>NZ_JBNCAB010000054.1:0-48196 GCF_049805555.1 Burkholderia sp. DN3021
GCCCGAGGCGGCCGGCCCGCGCGACGGCGTGGCCGGCGACGGCCCGCCGCTGCGTGTGCTGGTGGTCGGCGATTCCGCCGCCGCGGGCGTCGGCGTCGCGACGCAGCGCGACGCGCTGTCCGGGCAACTGGCGAGCGAACTGGCGGCCACGCACCGCGTGAGCTGGAAGCTGCTCGCGCGCACGGGCCTGACCACCCGGGATCTCGTCGATTGGCTCGCCGCCGAGCCGGCCGAGCCGTTCGACGTTGCCGTGACGTCGCTCGGCGTCAACGACGTGACGGGCGGCGTGCCGCCGGCCCGCTGGCAGGCGGCGCAGGCCGAACTCGTCCGGACGCTCGCCGCGCGCTTCCGGGTCGGGCACGTGATCCTGTCGGCAGTGCCGCCGATGGAACGCTTTCCGGCGCTGCCGCAGCCGCTCGCGTGGTATCTCGGACTGCGCGCGAAACGGCTCAACGCGGCGCTCGCCGGCTGGGCCGCCGCGCAGCCGCATTGCACGTTCCTGCGGGTCGCGCTGCCGCTCGAACGCCATCTGACGGCTGCGGACGGCTTCCACCCAAGCGAAGCGGCATGCGCCGTGTGGGCCGCACAGGTTGCTGCCGCCGTGCGGCAGCGGGCGGGCGCATGACACGGCACAGCGCTCGCGCGCCGGCCGTTTGCCTCGAAGCCGGACAGGCAGCCACGCGCGCACGGTGCGCGGTCCCGCGCAAATGCCGGCTTCCTTTGCGCATGCGCCGCGTCTCCCCGCGCATTTCGCCCAACGCGCCAGTACAAGCGGCGGCGCCATGCCAAAATAGCCGGTCGTCCTCGCGCCGCCTCGGCGCGCCATCCTTTAATTTCCTTCGCAGCCAGGAATTGCCATGTCGTCATTGCTCAGGATTGGTTTGATGGGTTTCGGTTTCGCCGGCGCGACGTTCCACGCGCCCGTGATCGCCACGAGCGGCCGCACTGAAGTCGCCGCGATCGCGACGGGCCAGCCCGATCGCGCACAGGCTGCGTATCCGGGCGCGCGCGTCGTGCCCGACCTCGACACGCTGCTCGGCCTCGACGACATCGAATGCGTGGTGATCGCCACGCCGAACGACACGCACTTCGCGCTCGCGCGCCAGGTGCTCGAAGCCGGCCGTCACGTGGTCGTCGACAAGCCCGTCACGCTCACCGCCGACGAAGCACTTGCGCTTGCGCGGCTCGCGAACGCGCGCAGCCGGCTGTTCGCTCCGTTCCACAACCGCCGCTGGGACGGCGATTTCCTCACCGTGCGCCGCATCGTCGAATCGGGCGAGCTCGGCCGGCTGACCTGCTTTGCGTCGCACTTCGACCGCTTCCGGCCGACGCCGCGCACGCGCTGGCGCGAGGAGCCCGAACGCGGCGGCGGCCTGCTGCTCGACCTCGGCCCGCACCTGATCGACCAGGCGCTTGCGCTGTTCGGCGTGCCGGAAACGGTGAGCGCGACCGTCAAGACGCGCCGCGACAACGGCACGGCGCCCGATTTCGTGCACCTGCTGCTCGGCTATCCGGACAAGGACATCGCGCTGCATGCGAGCGCGCTGGCGGCGATCGAGCCCGCGCGCTTCACGCTGCACGGCACGCGCGGCAGCTACCAGAAGTTCGGGCTCGACACGCAGGAAGACCAGCTCAAGGCCGGCCTCACCGCGGACGACGTCGAGTTCGGCGGCGGCAACCCGCCCGGCCTGTTGCGCGTGCTCGACGGCGAAGTCGAAGTCGAGCGCCCGGTGCCGACGCTCGACGGCCAGTACGCGGAGTTCTACCGCGCGCTCGCCGCGTCGATCCGCGACGGCGCGCCGTTCCCCGTCACCGCGCAGGACGCCGTCGACGTGATGACGATCATCGAGCTCGCCGCGCAAAGCGAGCACGACGGCCGCCGGCTGCCGTTCGTGCGCCGCACGGTCTGACACCGCGCGCCGGCCGGTTGCGGCCGGCACGCGTGTGCCGGAGCAACCGGAACATTCGGTTACAAATGCCGGGGGAACGAAAGTCAGCGGTAGACCTGTCTGACGCGTTTCTCAAAAAAGTCGATCCGACACCAATCCGTCAGGAGAATGTTGATGCAACGGTTGATTCGCGCGGCGGCATGCTGCGTGCTGGTTTCCTCGCTCGCGGCCTGTGTCGTGCAGCCGCAGCGGCCTGCCCGGCAGGCGCCCCCGCCGCGGCCGAATCCGCAGGTCGTCGCGAACGAGCGCATGCAGGAGGTCCAGGGCCGGATCGACAACCTGCACCGCCGCATCGATGCGCGCGTGAACGGCGGCTACTACCCGCCGCCGTATGGCGCGCAGCTTCACCACCGCCTCGACGTGATCCGCCAGGAAGCGAACGACATGGCCGCGCAGCACAGCGGCGGCCTGTCCGGCGACGAGCAGCGCGTGCTGAACCAGGAACTCGACACGGCCGCGCGCGCGATCGGCGAGTAACGCGCCGGCGCCCGCCGGAGTGGAAAAAAGCGGCGGCACGGGTTGCCGCCGCTTGTCGCGAAGCGACATTCTTTTGCTCAAATTGACAAGGTCCAACCGCTCGCGTACAGTCGCCCGCACGCGTCGGGAGAGCGTGTGACCGCGTTGCTGAAACGCCGGTCGCGCCGCCGAAGGGGCACACCCGCAAACTCTCAGGCAAAAGGACCGACCGCGTCGGGGAATCCCGTCCGCGCATTGCGCGGGCCGCACTCCCCGCACTCTGGAGAGCGGCAGTAGCCCGCTGCGCACATGCTGCGCGGGCAAGCTGCCCACCGAAGGGGCGCGCGCTCGCCGGGCTTTGCCCGCAGTGCAATCTCTCAGGTATCGAGGACAGAGGGGCATGTACCGGATCGCTCGCAGCCCGTCGGCCGCGGCGGTCGGCACATGGCCGTTCTGATCCGCGCGCAAGCGCCTTGCCTGAGGCCTCGATGACTGCACTGAATCACACCCCGCTCAACGCCGCGCACCGCGCGCTCAATGCCCGCATGGTCGACTTCGGCGGCTGGGACATGCCCGTCAACTACGGCTCGCAGATCGAAGAACACGAAGCCGTGCGTACCGACGCCGGCATGTTCGACGTGTCGCACATGTGCGTCGTCGATTTCACCGGCAGCCGCGTGCGCGCGTTCTTCGAGCACGCGATCGCGAACAACGTCGGCAAGCTCAAGACGCCCGGCAAGGCGCTCTACTCGTGCCTGCTCAATCCGCAGGGCGGCGTCATCGACGACCTGATCGTCTATTACTTCACCGAAGAATTCTTCCGCGTCGTCGTCAACGCCGGCACCGCCGAGAAAGACATCGCGTGGTTCAACAAGCTCAACGAACAAGGCGGCTACGGCCTCACGATCGCGCCGCGCCGCGATTTCGCGATCGTCGCCGTACAGGGCCCGAACGCCCGCGAAAAGGTCTGGACGACCGTGCCCGCCGCGCGCGCCGCGACGAGCGAGCTGAAGCCGTTCAACGCCGCGCAGGTCGCCGGCACGCCGTTCGGCGATCTCACCGTCGCGCGCACCGGCTATACCGGTGAAGACGGCTTCGAGGTGATCGTCCCGGCCGTGCATGTCGAAGCGCTGTGGAACGCACTGCAGCAAAACGGCGTGCGCCCGTGCGGGCTCGGCGCGCGCGACACGCTGCGCCTCGAGGCCGGCATGAACCTGTACGGCCAGGACATGGACGACACCGTGTCGCCGCTCGACGCGGGCCTCGCGTGGACGGTCGACCTCACCGCACCGCGCGACTTCGTCGGCCGCGCCGCGCTCGAGCGCGACGGCACGCGCGCCGCGTTCGTCGGCCTGATCCTGCAGAAGGAAAACGGCAAGGCGGGCGGCGTGCTGCGCGCGCACCAGAAGGTCGTCACGCCGCACGGCGAAGGCGAGATCACGAGCGGCACGTTCTCGCCGTCGATGCAGGAATCGATCGCGTTCGCGCGCGTGCCGACGGCCGTCCAGGTCGGCGACACGATCCAGGTGCAAATTCGCGACAAGAATCTTCCCGCGCGCGTGGTAAAACTGCCGTTCGTGCGCAACGGCAAGGTCCTCGCTGCGTAACGGCCGGGGGGCCTCCTCCCGGGAAGCCGGGAGATGGCGCCCGGCGCAAACCACATCCGGCGCGCCCCGGCGGCGCGCCAGCAGAACGAATCACACCCTTTTATCCAGGAGCATCCGATGAGCAACGTCCCGGCCGATCTGAAATACACCGAAGAACACGAGTGGATCCGCACCGAGGCAGACGGCACGCTGACGGTCGGCATCACCGATCACGCGCAGAGCACGCTCGGCGACATCGTCTTCCTCGAACTGCCCGAAGTCGGCAAGTCGGTGACCGCGGGCGACGCGGTCGGCGTCGTCGAATCGGTGAAGGCGGCATCCGACATCTACTCGCCGGTGTCCGGCGAGATCGTCGAAGTCAATGGCGCGATCGTCGACGCGCCGGATCAGGTCAACGGCGACGCGTACGCAAGCTGGCTCTTCAAGATCAAGCTCGCGGCCGGCGCATCGACCGACAAGCTGATCGACGCTGCCGCCTACACCAAGCTGATCGACTAATTTCCTTACCCGAACCGCGCGGGGCCGGCCAGCCGCCCGTCCCGCGCGGGACCAGAGTCACGCCATGAAGCTCGAACACCCGGACCGCCTGATGAACCGCACGCCCCTCTCGCTCGCCGCGCTCGAAACGCACGACGCGTTCGCCGAACGCCATATCGGCCCCGACGCCGCCAGCCAGCAGGCCATGCTCGACACGCTCGGCTTTGCGTCGCGCGCCGCCCTGATGGACGCCGTGATCCCGGCCTCGATCCGCCGCGCCGAAACGCTGCCGCTCGGCCCGTTCGCGCAGCCGAAGAGCGAGGCCGAAGCCCTCGCCGCGCTGCGGGTTCTCGCGGACAAGAACCAGGTGTTCCGCTCATATATCGGCCAGGGTTACCACGACACGCACACGCCGGCGGTGATCCTGCGCAACGTGCTCGAAAACCCGGCGTGGTACACGGCCTACACGCCGTACCAGCCCGAAATTTCCCAGGGCCGCCTCGAGGCGCTCCTGAACTTCCAGCAGATGGTGACCGACCTCACGGGCCTCGCGATCTCGAACGCGTCGCTGCTCGACGAGGCCACCGCCGCGGCCGAAGCGATGACGCTGCTGCAGCGCACCGGCAAGCCGAAGTCGAACGTGTTCTACGTCGCCGACGACGTGCTGCCGCAGACGCTCGAAGTGATCCGCACGCGCGCGCTGCCGATCGGCATCGAGATCAAGACGGGCCCGGCCGCCGACGCCGCGCAGGCGAACGCGTTCGGCGTGCTGCTGCAATACCCGGGCGTGAACGGCGACGTGCGCGACTACCGCGCACTCACGGAAGCGATCCACGCGGCCGGCGGCCACGTGGTCGTCGCGGCCGACCTGCTCGCGCTCACCGTGCTGACGCCGCCCGGCGAATGGGGCGCGGACGTCGCGATCGGCAACACGCAGCGCTTCGGCGTGCCGATGGGCTTCGGCGGCCCGCACGCCGCGTATCTCGCGGTGCGCGACGAATTCAAGCGCCAGATGCCGGGCCGCCTCGTCGGCGTGACGGTCGACGCGCAAGGCAAGCCCGCGCTGCGCCTCGCGCTGCAGACGCGCGAACAGCACATCCGCCGCGAGAAGGCGACGTCGAACGTGTGTACCGCGCAGGCGCTGCTCGCGATCATGGCCAGCATGTACGCGGTCTATCACGGCCCGCACGGGCTGAAGACGATCGCGCTGCGCGTGAACCGCATCGCGGCGCTGTTCGCCGCCGGCGTGAAGCAGCTCGGCTTCGCGACCGTCAACGACACGTTCTTCGACACGCTGACGATCGACACCGGCGCGCGCACCGCGCAGGTTCACGAATTCGCGAAGGGCAAGCGCATCAACCTGCGCCGCGTGAGCGACACGCAAGTCGGCGTATCGGTCGACGAAACGACGACGCGCGACGACCTCGCCGATCTGCTCGACGTGTTCGCGCAGGCCGCGGGCGGCACCGCGCCGGCCGTCGACGCGCTGGACGCAGGCCTCGCCGGCGTCGCCGCGCTGCCGGCCGGCCTCGAGCGCACGAGCGCGTACCTGACGCACCACGTGTTCAACCGCCACCATTCCGAAACCGAAATGCTGCGCTACCTGCGCAGCCTGTCGGACAAGGATCTCGCGCTCGACCGCTCGATGATCCCGCTCGGCTCGTGCACGATGAAGCTGAACGCGACGTCGGAAATGCTGCCCGTCACGTGGCCCGAGTTCGGCGGCATCCACCCGTTCGCGCCGGCCGACCAGACCGTCGGCTACCGCGAGATGATCGACCAGCTCGAGCAGATGCTCGTCGCGGCCACCGGCTACGCGGCCGTGTCGCTGCAGCCGAACGCGGGCTCGCAGGGCGAGTACGCGGGCCTGCTGATCATCCACGCCTACCACGCATCGCGCGGCGAAGCCCACCGCGACGTGTGCCTGATCCCGGCGTCCGCGCACGGCACGAACCCGGCGTCCGCGCACATGGCCGGCATGAAGGTCGTGGTCGTCGCCTGCGACGCGCAGGGCAACGTCGACATCGCCGACCTGCAGGCGAAGGCCGAGCAGCACTCGAAGGACCTCGCGGCGATCATGATCACGTATCCGTCGACGCACGGCGTGTTCGAGCAGAACGTCCGCGAGATCTGCGAGATCGTCCATGCGCACGGCGGCCAGGTGTACGTCGACGGCGCGAACATGAACGCGATGGTCGGCCTGACCGCGCCGGGCCAGTTCGGCGGCGACGTGTCGCACCTGAACCTGCACAAGACCTTCTGCATCCCGCACGGCGGCGGCGGCCCGGGCGTCGGCCCGGTCGCGGTCGGCGCGCACCTCGCGAAGTTCCTGCCGAACCAGCGTTCGACCGGCTACGCGCGCGATGAAAACGGCATCGGCGCGGTGTCGGCCGCCCCGTACGGCTCGGCGTCGATCCTGCCGATCTCGTGGATGTACATCGCGATGATGGGCGCGAAGAACCTGACCGCCGCGACGGAAACCGCGATCCTCAACGCGAACTACATCGCGAAGCGCCTCGCGCCGCACTACCCGGTGCTGTACTCGGGCCCGGGCGGGCTGGTCGCGCACGAATGCATTCTCGATCTGCGTCCGATCAAGGATTCGAGCGGCATCAGCGTCGACGACGTCGCGAAGCGCCTGATGGACTACGGCTTCCACGCGCCGACGATGAGCTTCCCGGTGCCGGGCACGCTGATGGTCGAGCCGACCGAATCGGAATCGCAGGAAGAACTCGACCGCTTCATCGCCGCGATGATCGCGATCCGCGAGGAAATCCGCGCGGTCGAGGAAGGCCGCGCCGACCGCGAGGACAACCCGCTGCGTCACGCACCGCACACGGCGGCCGTCGTCACCGCGAACGAATGGCCGCACGCGTACTCGCGCGAGCAGGCTGCATACCCGGTCGCGTCGCTCGGCACGAACAAGTACTGGCCGCCGGTCGGCCGTGCGGACAACGCGTACGGCGACCGCAACCTGTTCTGCTCGTGCGTGCCGATGTCGGAGTACGCATAACGCGCGCCAGGCCCCGAGCCGTCCGATGGTGATCGCACCGCACGCAACTCCGTGTTGCGTGCGGTTTTTGCGTTCGCCGCTCGAACCGGTGCGCGTTCGTCCGCCAATCCGGCTAACATCACACGCGATCCAGCCAATGAAGGAGTTCCGCATGGTGCGTCCGATGTTTCCGGGCCATGGTGCAACGCAGAGTCGGCCGCGCGCGCGCCGGTTCGTGCCGATGCTCGTCGCGTCGCTGTCGTTCGCTGCCGCCGGCCTCGGCGCGTCCGGCAGCGCGCGCGCGGCGATGAATTTCTGCGCGGCGCCGGCACTGCAGGCGAGCGAGACGACCCAGGCCGAGCCGGGCGTGCAGGCGCTGATCCGCAGCGTCGACGCGCGTATCGGCGAGCAGCCGAAGGCGATGCCGCGCGTGCACACCGAGGGCACGCTGCCGCACGAAGGCATCTACGACCAGAGCGCCGCCGCGCTGAAGGACATGGACCTGATGCGCGATGCGGCGCTCGCGTGGCGCGTGACGAACGCGCCGCGCTACCTGCAGCTCGTCGACCGCTTCCTGTCCGCGTGGGTCGCGACCTACCAGCCGAGCTTCAACCCGATCGACGAGACGCGCTTCGAAAGCCTGATCATCGCGTACGACATGACCGCGAGCGCGCTGCCGGTGAAGACCCGCAACGCGACGGCCGCGTTCATCGCGAAGCTCGGCGCCGGCTATGTCGCGCAGATCGACGCGCAGAAGCGCCCGCTCACCGGCACCTGGCGCAACAACTGGCAGAGCCACCGGATCAAGCTGATCGCACTGTCCGCGTTCACGCTCGGCGACCGCAGGATGATGAACGCCGCGCAGCGGCTGTTCGTCGAGCATCTCGCCGACAACATCGGCCCGGACGGCAAGACGTGGGATTTCGAGGAACGCGATGCGCTGCATTACGCGGTGTACGACCTGCAGCCGCTGGTGACGGCCGCGCTCGCCGCGCGCCGCTTCAACCGCAACTGGCTGCGCGAGCGCGGCGCGAACGGCGCGACGCTCGAGGCCGCGCTCGACTGGCTCGTGCCGTACGCGCTCGGCGAGAAAACCCACGAGGAATTCGTGAATTCGCCGGTGCCGTTCGACGCGAAGCGCCGCGAGGCCGGCCTGCCGGGCTACACGGGGCAGTGGGACCCGAAAAACGCCACCGAACTCTTTCATCTGGCCGCGCGGCTGGACGGGCGCTACGCCCGCGTCGCGCAGCAGCTTTCCCCGACGCCGCCCGCATGGCTCGCCGCGTGCCTGCCATTGCAGGCGCGCTAGCACTACTCTTAAAGCAAGGCAGGTATCGAAATGGCAGTCAGCGTGTTTGACCTCTTCAAGATCGGCATCGGTCCGTCCAGTTCGCATACGGTCGGACCGATGCGCGCGGCGCTGATGTTCGTCCAGGGCCTCGAGCGCGACGGGCAGCTCGATGCGACGGCCCACGTGAAGGTCGAGCTGTACGGCTCGCTCGGCGCCACCGGCAAGGGCCACGGCACCGACCGTGGCGTGATGCTCGGCCTGCTCGGCGACGCGCCCGACACCGTCGATCCCGACACGATCGACGCGCGGCTGGAAGAGGTCCGCAAGTCGAAGAAGCTCGCGCTGCTCGGCACGCATCCGGTGCCGTTCGTGCTGAAGGAGAACATCGCGTTCTACCGCCAGGCGCTGCCCGAGCATCCGAACGGGATGAAGCTGCGCGCGTCCGACGCGAACGGCGCGGTGCTGGTCGAGCGCACCTACCTGTCGGTCGGCGGCGGCTTCGTCGTGACGGCCGGTGCGCCGAACACGAAGGTGCTGAGCGCGGCCGAGCAGATGACGCACCCGTTCCGCACCGGCGCGGAGCTGCTCGCGCTGACCGAATCGACCGGCAAGTCGATCGCGCAGCTGATGTGGGAAAACGAGCGCGCGTGGCACACCGAGGAAGAAACGCGCGACGGGCTGCTGAAGATCTGGGCCGTGATGCAGTCGTGCGTGTCGCGCGGCTGCGGGATCGGCAACCCCGATGCCGACGGCAACCTGCCCGGCCCGTTCCAGGTCAAGCGCCGCGCGCCGCAGCTGTACCGCACGCTGACGGGCAGCCCGGAGCGCGCGCTGCAGGATCCGCTGTCGATGATCGACTGGATCAACCTGTACGCGATCGCGGTCAACGAGGAAAACGCGGCCGGCGGCCGTGTCGTCACCGCGCCGACCAACGGCGCGGCCGGCATCATCCCGGCCGTGCTGCACTACTACACGCGCTTCACGCCCGGCGCGAACGAGCAAGGCGTGATCGACTTCCTGCTGACGGCCGCCGCGATCGGCATTCTTTACAAGCTCAACGCGTCGATCTCGGGCGCGGAAGTCGGCTGCCAGGGCGAAGTGGGCGTCGCCTGCTCGATGGCGGCGGGTGCGCTCGCGGCCGTGCTCGGCGGCACGCCGCAGCAGGTCGAGAACGCGGCCGAGATCGGCATGGAGCACAACCTCGGCCTCACCTGCGACCCGGTCGGCGGGATGGTGCAGATCCCGTGCATCGAACGCAACGCGATGGCGTCGGTGAAGGCCGTCAACGCGGCGCGCATGGCGCTGCGCGGCGACGGCTCGCACTACGTGTCGCTCGACTCGGTGATCAAGACGATGCGCGAGACGGGCGCCGACATGAAGACGAAGTACAAGGAAACGTCGCGCGGCGGGCTGGCGGTGAACATCGTCGAGTGTTGAGGCAGGACCCGACGGTAACGCGGGGCGAATCGATATCCCGCATTACCGTCGAACGCAGCCAACGCACTAATCGTTCAGCCAGTTTTCCATCCGCAGCCCCGGATAGCTCGCAAAATCCCGCTCGTTGTTGGTCACGAGGACGACATCGAGCGATACGGCATGAGCCGCGATCAGTTTGTCGAGATGATCCTTCTTCCGCTCGCGGGTTGCTTCACGGACAGGACCGTACGCTTGCGCAGCCGCGACGTCGAACGGCGCAACGGGAATATCGTCGATCAGCGCGGCAAGATTGCGGCGCTCCCGTGCAGGACTCGCACACACGGCGACGCCGTACTCGAGTTCGGCATACGTGATCGCCGACATCACGACGTCCCCTGTGTAGCATTGCGCGAATCGTCTTGCGACCTGCTCCGGCTGATTCTTCATCAGATAGATGCACATGTTGGTGTCGAGCATATAGCGCGGCATCACAGACCCTCGCGCTCAGCCTGCTCCTGATCGCCGCGTCCTTCGGACATGAAATCCGGCCCGAATTTCGCGAACTTCTCGAGCACTCGGGTCAGAGGCCGCCGCGTAGGCCGAATACGGATTTCGTCACCCACTCTCTCGATTTCCAGTTCGATATCGCTGCGCTCATAGGCAAGGTCCGCTGGAATCCGTACGGCCTGCGAGTTGCCGTTCCGAAATACCCTGGTGGTATGCATGTCGATCTCCCATCCGGATGTACGTCGGATGTACTTTAGGTCATTTCTGATCTCTTGTAAATCCATGTGTGTACATGATGATCCGCTCGGCAGAGGTGTGCTCAATGGGGTCGTGCCTCGATCCGTAAGCAGAACATTTGCACGTCCATCTTTCCCCTCCCGTCATGATGTTCCTCCGGTGCTCGAGGGCTTGATTCAGCCCCGTTCCGACACTTGGTGAATTGCATCGAGCACCGAGCCCGGGGCCATGCATCACGGCCACTGCCGCCGCGCACGCAATACGCGGAGAATCTCCACGATGTTGTCGGCCGGCCGGATCCGATACACGAGCACGTAGTTCGGCGCGACCACCAGCTCGCGCGTGCCCGCCACGCGCCCTTGCCGATACAGCTCGGCGCGCGCGGGCAACGCCGCGGCCCGCTTCTCCAACCGCTCGTCCAGCTCGAGCGCGGCCAGCGGGTCGTCCTGGCCGATGTAGTCCATGATCGCGGCGCGGTCCTCGCACGCCTTCGGATGCCAATGCAGCGCGAGGGTCAAGCAGCATTACCCCGCTTGCCCGCGATCCGTTGACGCAGCGCGGCACGGCGCGACGCAAACTCTGCGCTGACCTCGGCATCGGGAATCGACGGGCGCGGATCGTCCAGCGCCTGCTGCACCTGCTCGCGAAACCAGCGGTCGTGGACAGCCGCTTCATGGGCCGCTTTCAGCGCGGCCGCACGATCGGGCCGGGTCGCCCGGCCGGCTGCATCCGGGTCGAAATCCGACGCGTCCACATCGAACCGGCTGATGCCGATCTCGCGCAGAAACCCGACCAGCGTTTCAAAACGGCGGAACACGCGCACGTCGCCGCGCTTGGCTGCCAGGAGCCGTTCGCTCGCGCCGCAGCGGGCCGAAACGGCCCAGCCGTTGCCGTAGCCGATCACACGCGCGGCGCGCACGGCGCCGGCCTCGACGAGCTGGACGAGCGTCTTTTGATCGATCGTTTCGGTTGTCATGGTGGATTCTCGATTCCGTTCGTCATTCCGGGAAATTTTACTATTGAATGGCATCCCATTTTATTATTACTTGGTAGACGCGACATCGACGATCGAGAGCTGTATTCGTCTCGACATTCGTAGCCCTCACTTTTCCCTGTCGGGCGATCACGCACAAGCTGGCCTTTCGGCCAACCGCAACCGGCGAACGCGGGCGACGCGCCGTCCGAATCACTCCGTGTTCCGACACTTTTCACCGCCCCGCCGACAGGCGTAAGCTGTACGTCCCGCTACCCAGGGAGACGGCAGCCCATGTCGCATTCCAAGGATCTCGAGCCGCGCGCCACCACCGGTGCGCGACTGCTCGTCGATGCGTTGCTCGCCAATCACGTCGAACGCGTGTTCTGCGTGCCGGGCGAGAGTTTCCTCGCCGTACTCGATGCGCTGGCGGACGACACCGCGCGCATCCAGACGGTCGTCTGCCGCCACGAGGCGGCCGCCGCGAACATGGCCGAGGCCGTCGGCAAGCTGACCGGCCGCCCCGGCATCGCGTTCGTCACGCGCGGGCCCGGCGCGACGCATGCGTCGATCGGCGTGCACACCGCGTTTCAGGATTCGACGCCGATGATCCTGTTCGTCGGCCAGTGCGCGCGCGAGCACCTCGACCGCGAAGCCTTCCAGGAAATCGACTACCGTCGGATGTTCGGCCAGATGGCGAAATGGGTCGCGCAGATCGACGATCCGCGCCGCATCCCCGAATACCTGAGCCATGCGTTCCACGTCGCGATGTCGGGCCGGCCCGGCCCGGTCGTGCTCGCGCTGCCGGAAGACGTGCTGTCCGAAGCATGCGCGCCGCAGCCGGTCGTGCCGGCCGCGAAACGCGTCGCCGCCGCGCCGTCGGCCGCGCAGATCGACGAGCTGCGCGAGCGGCTCGCGCGCGCGGAACGGCCGCTCGCGATCGTCGGCGGCAGCGGCTGGACGCCCGACGCGTGCGCGAACCTGCGCAGCTTCGTCGAGCGCTGGCAACTGCCGGTCGCGTGCGCGTTCCGCTACCAGGACACGATCGACAACGCGCACCCGAACTACGCGGGCGACGTCGGGCTCGGGATCAATCCGGCGCTCGCGAAACGCATCCGCGACGCCGACCTGCTGCTCGTGATCGGGCCGCGCCTCGGCGAAGCGACGACCGGCGGCTACACGCTGCTCGACATCCCGAAGACGCGCCAGACGCTGATCCACGTGCACCAGGGCGCGGACGAGCTCGGCCGCGTGTATGCGGCCGACCTGCCGATCGTGTCGGGAATGCCCGAGATCGCCGCGCCGCTCGCCGCGCTCGAACCGCCCGAGCGCCCTGCGTGGGCCAGCACGGCCGCCGACGCGCATCGCGCGTACCGCGAATGGCATGCGCCGCTGCCGATGCCCGGCGACGTCCAGCTCGGCGACGTGATGGTGCAGTTGCGCGAGCGCCTGCCGCACGACGCGATCCTGACCAACGGCGCCGGCAACTATGCGATCTGGCTGCATCGCCACTTCGCGTACCGGCACTTCCGCTCGCAGCTCGCGCCGACGAGCGGCGCGATGGGCTACGGCATCCCGGCCGCGCTCGCCGCGAAATCGCTGTACCCGTCGCGGGCCGTCGTCGCGCTCGCGGGCGACGGCTGCTTCATGATGGCCGGCAACGAGCTCGCGACCGCGATGCAGTACGGGCTGAACATCGTCGCGATCGTCGTCAACAACGGGCATTTCGGCACGATCCGCATGCATCAGGAGCGCAACTACCCGGGCCGCGTGCACGGCACGGGGCTCACGAATCCCGATTTCGCCGCATATGCGCGCGCGTTCGGCGCCCACGGCGAGACGGTCGAGCGCACCGCCGATTTCGCGCCCGCGCTCGAGCGCGCGCTGACCTGCGGGCTGCCTGCGCTGATCGAGATCCGCATCCCGCAGGACGCCAGCACGCCGGCCGCTACACTAGAACAGATCCGCGAGCAGGGCCGCCGCGCACGCGGCGGATGACGGTGGAAACGCGCACAGCGCCGCGCGGCGGCGCGCTGTCGCACGACGACGCGCTCGTGCTTCCCGGCACGCTGCTCGCGCCGGACGGCACGCTCGTCGCGCCGTACGACATCGAGCACGGCGATGCCCGCGCCGTCGGCCACGTGCCGGCCGCGGCCGCGCTCGGCCTGCTGCACGCCGCGCACCGGCCGTTCCGGCTCGACTACGACGGCGCACGGCATGTGCACGTGATCAACGGGATGGGCGTCACGCTCGGCGATTCGGTGATCGGGCTGACCGCGCTCGCCGCACTGCGCGCGGCGCACGCGGGCCTGCGTTTCACGCTGTACCGGCCGGCCCGCACGCCGCGCTATGTCGACGCGCTGTATGCGCTCGCGGCCAACGTCGTCGCTCCATCGCGCACGCTGCCGTGCCCCGTCGACGCGCTGCCGGCGGACGCGCCGTGCATCGACGTCGGCAATCACCTGTACTGGCCCGCGTTCGCGCGGCTGCCAATGATCGATTTCTTCCTCGACGCGCTCGGCGCCGACCCGGCCGCCGTGCCGGCCGCCGCGAAGCGCAACCGCTGGCTCGCGCGGCTGCCGCTGCCCGCGCTGCCGGCCGCATGGCAGCGGCCGTACGTGCTGTTCTGCCCGAATGCGAGCACCGCGGTGCGCAGCGTGCCGCCCGCGCTGCGCGCGGCGTTCGTGGAACGGCTCGCGCAACGCTACGGGCTGCCGGTGGCCGGGTTCGGCCCCGTCGCGCATCCGGCCTACACCGACGTGAGCGGCGACGCTGCCGATACCGCGCGCTTCATCGCATGGATCAAGGGTGCAAGCCTGTTGTTCGCGCCCGACACGGCCGCGCTGCATCTCGCCGACGGTTTCGACGTGCCGACGCTCGCGTGTTTCACGACGATCGGGCCGGCGCTGCGCGTGCGCGACTATCCGCATTGCGTGCCGGTCGAACTCGACGTGCCGGCCGAATTGCACGGGCTGCATCGCAGCGAGCGGCCGGCCGATCTCGCGGCGGTCGAGGCCGCGTATCGCGCGATCGACTGGGATGCGCTCGCGTGGCCGGCGCCGCGCGAAGCGGCGGCGATCACCGGATAAGAAAACAGCACGCGGCAGCCAGCCGGAACGCCGTCGTCACCCCGCCGCGACCATCGCCGCGCGATCGCGCAGCGTCTCCGACGGCCGCTTGCCGAACAGCCTTCGATAATCGGTCGCGAACTGGCTGAGATGCCAGAAGCCCCACGCCTCCGCGACGTCCTGCACCGAGCCGGCCGCGCGGCCGCACAGGTCGCGCCGCGCGCCGTTCAGCCGCAGCGTGCGCAGATAGGTCGCGGGCGCCATCCCGAGCACGTCCTGGAAGCAGTATTGCAGCGTGCGCCGGCTCACGTGCAGCTGTTCGCACAGCTCGGGCACCCCGACCGGGCGCGTGCGGTGCGCAAGCACGTAGTCGCGCGCCTGCTCGACGATCCAGCGACGCGTCGACGGCGCGCGGCCGGCGCCGTCGTCGGCCGGTTGCGCACACGCATCGAACAGCGCGGCCAGCACCTCGGCCTGCAGCTCGTCGCGCTGCGCATCGGGCAGCGGGCCGGCCACGGCCACCGCGCCGTCGAGCCGGCGGCCGAGCAGCGCGCACAGGCGCGCGAGCCGCGCATCGCCGACCTGCATCACGCGCTGCGTGAACAGCCGCTCGTCGAGCGCGCAGCGTTCGACCTCCTCCGCATAGCGGCGCAGCACCTCGCCGCGCACGACGACGCCGTAGATCGAGAACTGCGCGGGCGTCAGCAGTTCGAATTCGACGTTGCCGGGCCGGAACGCGAGCGCGCCGGGCCCGATCCGGCATGCATCGACGCGTGCCGCGCCGTCGCACACGAGCGGGATGCCGAACCAGTACGCATCGCCGCGCACCTCGCATGCCTGGCGCAGCAGATGGCTGGTCGATTCGCGAAACAGCTTCATCGTGTCGAGCGGCAGCTCGGTCAGCGTGCCGACGAAGCGGCCGGCCGCGAGCTGGTCGTAGGTCTGCCGCCAGCCGATCAGGTTGCGCGCCTGCTCGTCCGCGTCGTGCGCGACGCTGACGACCGCCTGCCCGGCCAGCGCGTCGTCGCCTTGCGCGTTGCGACGCGTGTCTTCGGCCGTCGGTTCTTCGATACTCGCCACGTGTTGATCCATCGTGTTCTCCCTCGCCTGCCCGGAACCCCACCTGTCACGCAAGTCCCGTGCCGAACCGCGTGGCCCGGCGCACAACCCGTCATTTCACGCTGTCCGGCCGTTGTGCGCGATACGGGCGCACCCGAAGGCGGCGTGCCGCGCACGCCGCCGGTGCGATCCGCGCTGCGACCGCGCATATCCGCTGCCGTCGCCACCGGCTAACGAATACCGGCTACCCGGCCGGTTTCAGCCGCACGACCCGCGTGCCGCAGTTGCCGTACGCCTGCGCGACCGCCAGATCGACGATCGCGCTGCCGGTCGGCCAGGGCGCCGCTTCCGCTTCGGGCAAATCTGCGCGCAGCGTCGCGCGGCCGTTGATCCGGTATCGGATGCCGCGCACGAAATCGACGAACAGCAACCCGACCCCGCTGCCGTCGCACGCTGTCGCGTCGATCCGGCCATCGCCGTGTGCGGGCAACACGAACCGCAGCGTCTTCGTGTCGATCACGCGGACGACGGGCAGCAGGTCGCCGTTCGCGTCGCGCAAGCTCTGCACGATGTCGCAGGTCACGGGTGCGCGTCCCCCGCATGCAGTGCCGACGAACATGAACGGCTGCGTTTCGACGAACTGCCGCACGCCGATGCTCACGCGCGTCGTGACGGCGTCGCTCATCCGCTCGGCTTCGTCCGCCACGCCGAAGCGGTGCTGTGCGTCGAGTTCGCCCGCGTGGAATACGGGGTGGCGCGGAAAGGATCGGGGAAGGTCTGCCATGCCGGTTTTCGTTACACGCATCGGCGCACCGGGCCGCAGCGAACACGCGGCTGCCGGTATCTTTTCCGGCGCTGGCCGCGACGGTGCGAGGCCTGCGCCGGGTGTCGGATGTCGAAGTCGAAAATGGCGAAGTGCCGGCTGACCGGATGACAGGCAGTCAGCACATCGCACCCGCGTGTGCGCCGCTCGACGGTCGGGCAAACATCGCCCGGCCGTCGAACGTTCTACGCAGCCCGCGCATCGCGCGTGTTACCGCCGAACACCGGCAACCGTACGGCCGGCGCTGCTTTGCCGACCGGCCGGCCCCGGCGCTTCGCCATTGCCTTGACGATCAGGTCAGAAGAACCCGAGCGCCTCGGCCTGGTAGCTGACCAGCAGGCACTTCGTCTGCTGATAGTTCGACAACGCCATCTTGTGCGTCTCGCGGCCGATCCCCGACTGCTTGTAGCCGCCGAACGCCGCGTGCGCCGGGTACAGGTGGTAGCAGTTGGTCCATACGCGGCCGGCCTCGATCTCACGGCCCATCCGGTACGCACGCGTGCCGTCGCGCGTCCACACGCCCGCGCCGAGCCCGTAGAACGTGTCGTTCGCGAGTTCGATCGCTTCCTGCTCGTCCTTGAACGTCATCACCGACGCGACCGGCCCGAAGATCTCTTCCTGGAACACGCGCATCTTGTTGTTGCCGAGCAGCATCGTCGGCTTCACGTAGTAGCCCGTGCCGAGTTCGGCAGCCGGCGCCGTGCGTTCGCCGCCCGTCAGGCATTGCGCACCTTCGCCGCGGCCGATGTCGATGTACGACAGGATCTTGTCGAGCTGCTGCTGCGACGCCTGCGCGCCGATCATCGTCTGCAGGTCGAGCGGGTGGCCGGACTTGATGCGCTCGACGCGCGCGACGGCCTTCTCGATGAAGCGTTCGTAGATCGACTCCTGGATCAGGATGCGCGACGGGCACGTACACACTTCGCCCTGGTTCAGCGCGAACATCGCGAGCCCTTCGAGCGCCTTGTCGAGGAACGCGTCTTCCCGATCGAGCACGTCGGCAAAGAAGATGTTCGGGCTCTTGCCGCCCAGCTCGACCGTCGACGGGATCAGGCTCTCGGCCGCCGCGCGCAGGATGTGCTTGCCGACCGGCGTCGAGCCCGTGAACGCGATCTTCGCGATCCGCTTGCTGGTCGCGAGCGCTTCGCCCGCTTCCTTGCCGAAGCCGTTCACGATGTTGATCGTGCCGGCCGGGAACAGGTCGCCGATCAGTTCCATCAGCACGAGCACCGACGCAGGCGTCTGCTCGGCCGGCTTCATCACGACGCAGCAGCCGGCCGCGAGCGCCGGCGCGAGCTTCCACGCGGCCATCAGCAGCGGGAAGTTCCACGGGATGATCTGTCCGACGACGCCGAGCGGCTCGTGGAAGTGGTACGCGACGGTGTTGTCGTCGATTTCGGAGATGCCGCCTTCCTGTGCGCGGATACAGCCCGCGAAGTAGCGGAAGTGGTCGACCGCGAGCGGCAGGTCGGCCGCCATCGTCTCGCGCAGCGGCTTGCCGTTGTCGATCGTCTCGGCCACGGCCAGCAGCTTCAGGTTCTTTTCCATCCGGTCGGCGGCGGCGAGCAGCAGGTTCGCGCGCTCGGCCACGGACGTCTTGCCCCACTTGCGGCGCGCGGCATGCGCGGCGTCCAGCGCCAGCTCGATATCGTCGGCGCCCGAGCGCGGAATGCGGCAGAACGGCTGGCCGTTGATCGGCGACACGTTCTCGAAATACTCGCCCTTCACCGGCGCCACCCACTTGCCGCCGATGTAGTTGTCGTACTGCTGACGGTACGGGTATTCGACGTCGAGGCCCAGTTGTTTCAGATCAAACGGGTTCATACATGTCTCCTGTTCATCGTGCTTGTGTGAATGCAGCGCCGGTTGGATCGCGCTGCATCGGTTTACGCAACATGCGTGCCAAACGGACGGGAGCGGAACGAAAGCACGACGACCACGGCCGGCCCGCGTGCGCGCCGTGCGGTGTTCACGCACGCAGCACGGCGGGTGTGCCGATTCGGAACACCGCGACTGCGCAGCGGCGTGGCCGGTGTTCGGAATTTCCACAGCGGCTGTGCCGGACGGCACGGACATGCAGACTGCGACGCGTGGCATGTCGCTTGCGTGCGAATCGCGCATCCCGTCCATACGCAGCGGCGTTCGCGCCGACCGACACCATGAGCGACTCCGGCCCCCTGACCGACGACGCCGTCGCGTTCATCCGCGAGCAGGTGTTCGTGATCGTCGCGACCGCCGACGCGGCGGGCGACAGCGACTGCTCGTACCGCGGCCGCCAGCCGCGCGCCGACGGCGCGTTCGAGCCGCTCGTCGACATCCCCGACCGCCGCACGCTCGTGCTGCCCGACTTCGCAGGCAACAACCTGTTCAACACGATCGGCAACCTGCTCGTGAATCCGGCCATCGCGCTGCTGTTCGTCGATTTCATGCGCCAGACGACCTGGCTCGTGCGGGGCCGCGCGACGATCGACGAGGATGCGGAAAGCCGCGCGCATCTGTGGCCCGACGCGCGGCGTTATGTGGTGATCGAGGTGGAGCACGCGCAGGCGCGCGCGGATGCGGCGCTGCCGCCGCTCGTGCTGGCGTGATGCGTTTGGCGGATCGTCAGCGTGCGGATGCGCTCATGACGAAATGCGCCGGCGCTCCGGCTGCCATTACCTGAACGCCCATGCTCGACGACGCAACGCTCAACGCCCGTGCGTCTCCGCACAAGCCGGTTCGATCCGGCTGCGCGCCGGCGCGTCGGCTGGCGCATGCCCGTCCGCGTCGTCGCCCGCTTCAGCCGCCGGCCGCCCGCCGAGAAACACGAACACCACCACCGCGCACAGCACCGTGACGACGGCCAGCCCGGTCAGCAGCCGATCAAACGCGTGCGTATAACTCGCAAGCAGCGCCGCGTGACCGACACCCGGCAACGCAGCAGCCGCACCCGCGAGGTCGCCGGTCGCGAGCCGCGCGGCCGCACGCAGCGTCGCGTCGGGCGTGCCGGCGGCACCGGCCGCCTGCCGCAGCCCCGTCTGCGCGAGCGCGGCCAGCACCGCGCCGACGATCGCAAGCGCGATCCCCTCGCCGGCCACGCGCGTCGTGCTGAAGATCCCCGTCGCCATCCCCGCGCGCTCCTTCGGCACGACGCTCACCGACAGCCCGTCCATCAGCCCCCACGGCATCCCGGCGCCAACCCCGATCGCCAGCATCGGCGCAATCGCCGCCGTCCCCGCGCCGCCGCGCAGCGCGACACCCAGCCACATCAGCCCGCCCGCCGCGACCACCAGCCCGAGCGCCGAGATCACGCCGGCCGACAGCCAGCGCGTGAGCGTCGCCGCGGCGAACGGCACGACGAGCATCGGCGCGGAGATCGCGAGCATCAGCCAGCCGGCGTCGATCTCGCTGAAGCCGTCGATGCCGATGAAGCGCAGCGGCAGCACGACGAGCAGCACGATGTAGCAGCAGCAGGTCGACACCGGCAGCACCTGCACGCCGACGAAGCGCGCGATGCGGAACAGCGACAGGTCGAGCATCGGCCGCGCGACGCGCGTCTCGATCGTCACGAACGCGCATGCGCCGAGCGCCGCGCCGGCCAGCAGCACGATCACGAGCGCGCTCGTCCAGCCGCGCGCGGGCGCCTCGATCACGCCGAACGTGAACAGCGTCAGCGCGGCGGTGAACGCGGCCGTACCGGGCCAGTCGAGCCCGGTCGCATGCGGGTCGCGCGACTCGCGCATGCGCGGCAGCCCGAATGCGAGCGACAGCACGCCGGCCACCGCGCTCGTGACGAAGATCGCGCGCCAGCCGTAGTGCCCGATCAGGCCGCCGGCCAGCACGGGCCCGAACGCGAGCCCGATGCCGAAGGTCGTGCCGAGCAGGCTGAACGCGCGCGTGCGCGCCGCGCCGTCGAACTCCTGCGCGAGCGCGGCCGTGCCGCCCGCGAGCGCCGCGGCCGCCGCGAGCCCTTGCGCGGCGCGCAGCAGGTCGACCGCGAGCATCGACGGCGCGAACGCGAGCGCAACCGACATCAGCGTGAAACCGCCGACGCCGATCGCGAACAGCCGCTTGCGGCCGAACTGGTCGGCCAGCGCGCCGGCCGCCATCAGGAAACTGCCGAACGCGAGCATGAACGCGTTGGTGATCCAGTTCATCGCGACCGTGCCGCCATGCAGGTCGCGGCCGATCGCCGGCGTCGCGACCGCGCCGCCCGAAAACGACAGCGGCAACGCGACGGCGGCCATGCAGACGGCGGCCAGCACCCACGCGCGCCGCCGCGCCGAAACCGCCGATATGGCTGAAAACGGATGATCCATCATCGCTCCTCGAAAAGCCGGCGCGGATGCGCCGCCAGAGCGACAGAAGATAAATCCGATTCAATCCGTGAAAAACCACGCGAAGTTCCACATATAACGGACTAAAATTCCGCAATTCACTTGCCGCGCCCGTCGGCGCATGCACTTCGATTCGATGGAAAACCTGACCGGCATCGTCGCCTTCGTCCGCACCGCCGAAGCGCTGAGCTTCGTCGCGGCCGGTCGCGCGCTCGGCATCTCGGCGTCGGCGGTCGGCAAGACGATCGCGAAACTCGAGCAGTCGCTCGGCGTGCGCCTGTTCAACCGCACGACGCGGCGCGTCACGCTGACCGAAGAGGGGCGGCACTTCTACGAACGCTGCCAGCGGATCCTCGAGGATTTCCGCGATGCGGAAGCGACCGTGACGGCATCGGCGCAGCGCCCGCGCGGCAAGCTGCGCGTGAGCCTGCCGGTGATCGGCTACCGCTTCCTGCTGCCGGTGCTGCCCGAGTTCCGGCAGCGCTATCCGGACGTCGAGCTCGATCTCGACTTCAACGACCGGATGGTCGACGTCGTCGAAGGCGGCTTCGACGCGGTGATCCGCAGCGGCCCGCTGTCGGATTCGAGCCTGATGTCGCGGCGGCTCGGCCCGTTCGCATTCGTGCTGTGCGCGACGTCCGCGTATCTCGCGCAGGCAGGCACGCCGCACACGCCGCGCGATCTCGAAGCGCACGAATGCGTGCGCTACTGCTTCCCGACCACCGGCAAGCTGCAGGACTGGGCGCTCGCGGCCGACGACGGCACGCCGCTGAAGCTGCGCACCGCGATGACCTGCAACAACATGGAAGCGCTGCGCGGCACCGTGCTCGCGGGGCTCGGCATCGGCTACATGCCCGATTTCCTCGCGCGCGACGCGCTCGAACGCGGCGAGCTCGTGACCGTGCTCGACGACTACCGGATCGCGCCGGGGCAGTTCTCGATCGTGTGGCCGTCGAGCCGGCAGTTGTCGCCGAAGCTGCGCGTGTTCGTCGATTTCCTGTGCGAGCGGCTGTTCAGGTAGCCGCCCGGCACGCAGTCGCGCAGCGCGCCGTCACGTTGCCCCGATCCGCTCCGCTTGCGCCGGCGGCAGCAGCGCGTCGCTGTCGTCCTTCAGCCCGACGCCCGTCAGCCCGAGCCTGCGCGCATGCGTCATCAAGTAATGGAGCTTGTGCGCGGCGGCCGCGTGCGGCAGCCCTTCGGGCCGCACGTTCGAGATGCAGTTGCGCAGCGCGTCGTGGCAGCCGACCTTCGGCGCCCACGTCAGATACACGCCGAGGCTGTCGGGCGAGCTGAGCCCCGGCCGTTCGCCGATCAGCATCGCGACGACCTTCGCGCGCAACAGCTCGCCGATCTCGTCGCCGAGCGCGACGCGCGCCTGCTTCGCGACCACCACCGGGCCGATCCGCCAGCCGTCCGCGTCGAGCCTTGGCCGCACGGCCTGCAGCAGCGGCAGCGCCTGCTTCGCGGCCGCGAACGCCGACAGCCCGTCGCCGACCACGAACACGACATCGGGCGCATCGTCGAGCGCCGCGCCGTAACCGGCGAGCAGCCCGCGGCTGTCATCGGAAAGCTTGCGGCCGAGATCGGGCCGGCGCAGATAGTGGTCGCGGTCCGGCGCGGCGCTCTGCACGCCGAGCGTCGGCAGCAGGCCGGCCGCCTCGATCTCGCGCCGCAGCGCATCGGCGTCGAGCGGCTGGTGCACGGCGTCGCGCGCCTGCGCATGCGACAGGTTGAAGGCCAGCAGCGGCGCGGTCGGCAGGCTGTTGCCCGCGCGGCCGAGCGCGATTCGCGCGTTCGTGAACGACTTCAGCTGGCCCCACGGATTCTTTTCGACGGCATCGCTCATGCTGACAACCCCATCCAGTCGTTCGCGCCGGCCAGAAGCGGCACGCGGGCCGTCGCAGCGCGCAACGCGCCGTGCGCATCGGCGATCTCCATCGTCTCCAGCCACTCCTCGAACTCCGGCGCGCGGCGCAGGCCGAGCACCTCGCGCACGTAGAGCTGGTCGTGGAACGACGTGCTCTGGTAGTTCAGCATCACGTCGTCCGCGCCCGGAATCCCCATGATGAAGTTGATGCCGGCCGCACCGAGCAGCGTCAGCAAGGTATCCATGTCGTCCTGGTCGGCTTCCGCGTGGTTCGTGTAGCAGATGTCGCAGCCCATCGGCACGCCGAGCAGCTTGCCGCAGAAGTGATCCTCGAGCCCCGCGCGGATGATCTGCTTGCCGTCGTACAGGTATTCGGGCCCGATGAAACCGACCACCGTGTTCACGAGGAACGGCTCGAACTTGCGCGCAACGGCATACGCGCGCACTTCGCAGGTCTGCTGGTCAACGCCGTGATGCGCGTTCGCCGACAACGCGCTGCCCTGGCCCGTCTCGAAGTACATGAGATTGTTGCCGACGGTGCCGCGCTTCAGCGACAACGCGGCCTCGCGCGCCTCGCCGAGCAGCGCGAGCGAGATCCCGAAGCTCGCGTTCGCCTTCTCGGTACCCGCGATCGACTGGAACACGAGATCGACCGGCGCGCCCTTCTCGATCGCCGCGATCGTGTTGGTCACGTGCGTGAGCACGCACGACTGCGTCGGCACGCCGTAGCGTTCGCGGAACCCGTCGATCATCGCCAGCAGCTTCACGATCGCCGCGAGGCTGTCGGTCGCCGGGTTGATGCCGATCATCGCGTCGCCGCAGCCGTACATCAGCCCGTCGAGCATCGACGCGGCGATCCCCTTTACGTCGTCGGTCGGGTGGTTCGGCTGCAGCCGCACCGACATCCGGCCGGCCAGCCCGACCGTGTTGCGAAAGCGCGTGACCACGCGGCGCTTGCGCGCGGCCGCGATCAGGTCCTGGTTACGCATCAGCTTCGACACGGCCGCGACCATCTCGGGCGTGAGGCCCGGCGCGATCCGTTCGAGCGCCGCGCCGTCGGCCGCGGGCGACAGCAGCCAGTTGCGGAAATCGCCGACGGTGAGATGCGAGATGTCCGCGAACGCGGCAGCGTCGTGATCGTCGACGATCAGGCGCGTGACCTCGTCGTCTTCATACGGGATCACCGCTTCGTTCAGGAACGCCTTCAGCGGCACGCCCGCGAGCGCGATCTTCGCGGCGACGCGCTCCTCCTCGCTCGCCGCCGCGACGCCGGCGAGCTGGTCGCCGGAACGCAGCGGGCTCGCCTTCGCGAGTAGCGTCTTCAGGTCCGCGAAGCGGTACGTGCGCGGACCGATCGTCTCCGTATAGGACATCGTGCGAGTCTCCTTCCTTGCCAAAAGCCGACGGCGCGCCCGTTCGACGGGGCGCGCCGGATGCCGTCAGGAACGGCCGTTCACCTTCGCCATGCTCACTCCTCCAGCAGCGCGTCGCCGGGCGCGCTCGCGCGCTGCGAACGGGTCGCGAGGAAGTACGCGTAGCCCACCGCGAGGAAGCCGACGAACACCAGCGCGACCAGCCCGTTGAAGTACACCATCGTACCGAGACAGACGAGCGCCGCAAGAATCGCGAATGCCGGGAAGATCGGGTACAGCGGCGCGCGGAACGGCCGCGCCATGTTCGGCTGCGAGCGGCGCAGCTTGAACAGCGACGCCATGCTCACGATATACATCACGATCGCACCGAATACCGACATCGTCACGATGTTCGCGGTCAGCGTCTGGCCGCCGAACTGGATCAGCTCGTCGCTGTAGATCGCCGCGATGCCGACCACGCCGCCCGCGAGGATCGCGCGATGCGGGGTCTTGAAGCGCGGATGCACCTTCCCGAGCCATTCAGGCAGGTAGCCTTCGCGGGCCAGCGCGAAGATCTGGCGCGAATAGCCGAGGATGATCCCGTGGAACGACGCGACGAGCCCGAACAGCCCCAGCCACACGAGCATGTGCATCCAGCCGCTGTTGGCGCCGACGATGTACTTCATCGCCTGCGGCAGCGGGTCGTTGATGTTCGCGAGCTTGGTCCAGTCGCCCGCGCCGCCGGCGAACACCATCACGCCGATCGCGAGCGCAACGAGGGTCAGGATCCCGGCCACGTAGGCGATCGGAATCGAGCGCTTCGGGTTCTTCGCTTCCTCGGCGGCCATCGCGACGCCCTCGATCGCGAGGAAGAACCAGATCGCGAACGGGATCGCCGCGAACATCCCGTGGAATGCGCCGACGCTGAAATGATCGGCGCCCGACCAGCCGCCCTTCATGAAGTTGCTCCACGTGAAGCCCGGCGACACGACGCCCATGAACACCAGCAGTTCGAAAATCGCGAGCAGCGTGACGACGAGTTCGAACGTCGCGGCGATCTGCACGCCGACAATGTTCAGCGCCATGAACACGAGATACGCGCCCATCGCCGCGTGTTTCGGCTCGAGGCCGGGAAACTGCACGTGCAGGTATGCGCCGATCGCGAGCGCGATCGCGGGCGGCGCGAACACGAACTCGACGAGCGTCGCGGCGCCGGCGAGATAACCGCCCGTCGGGCCGAATGCACGGCGCGCATACGCGAACGGGCCGCCCGCGTGCGGGATCGACGTCGTCAGCTCGGTGAAGCTGAAGATGAAGGTCGTGTACATCGCCGCGACGAACAGCGCGGTGACGACGAAGCCCAGCGTACCGGCGCTCGCCCAGCCGTAGCTCCAGCCGAAGTATTCGCCGGAAATCACGAGGCCGACCGCGATGCCCCACAGTTGCCAGGTCCCGAGCGTCTGCTGCAGCGCGGGCTGGCCGGACGACTTGGCGCCGGCGGCGGGCCGGCCATTCGACTCTGCTTTCATCGGACTCTCTCCTCAAATGCGCCGGGCCTGACGGCCTGCGCGACTGAGAATCGATGCTAGAGAGTCATTAAACGACGTGTTATCGAAATTCGGCAAAGATCGCGGCTGACATTTCGCTGACGGAAACGCCGAGCCCGGCCGCGCGACGCGCTCCGATGCACCGGGCGCGCACGCCTGACCGCCCCCTGCGGCCACCGCCGCCGGCCGCGCGAAGCGGCCGGACAGACGCGCGCGGCAGGCTTACTGGCCGCCGCTGCGCTGGTTGAACCAGCGGTCGAGCAGCTTGCCGGCCGCTTCGCGGCCGCCGAGGCCGAACGACAGCGCGACGGCCACCGCGATCGCGCCGAGCACGAGGCCGAACGCGAGCTGGACGATCTCGTTCGCGATGCCCATCGCGCGCAGCCCCATCGCGAACACGAGGCCGAGGATCGCGAATTGCGCGATGCGCGCGAACAGCACGCTGTGCTCGCGATCGGCCTGCTCGATCACGCGGCGCGCGAGGCCCGCGAGCCACACGCCGATCACGAGGATCACGCCGCCCATCAGCACATGGCCGCCGAATTCGATGAACAGCGTGACGACGTCGCGCACCTGCGAGAAGCCGAGCCGGTTCGCGGCTTCGACCGACGCGAACAGCATCGCGAAGAACACGATCAGCCGCGCGACCAGCACCGACGGCTGCAGGATTCCCGAGAACACGCGTTCGACGCCGAGCACGGCCGGCAGCCCGTCGGCGCCGGCGGCTTCCAGCAGCTTCTGCGCGAGCGACGCGACGAAGCGCGCGAAGTAGAACGTGACGAGCACGATCACGATCGCCGCGACGATGTCCGGCACCGCGCCGAGGAACTGGTTCAGCATGTTGGTCGCGGGGCCCGAGATCGCGTCGATCTTCAGCGCGTCGAGCGCGGAGATCAGCGTCGGCACGAACACGAACACGTAGACGATCGTGCCGATCAGGCTCGACACGCGCACCGGCGTCGGGCTGTCGAGACGCTGCGTGAGGCGGTCGGCGCCGGCGGCGACGAGCAGGTTCGTCACGAGGCCGCGCAGCACGCGCGCGACGACCCAGCCGACGAAGCCGATCACCGCGGCCGCGAACAGGTTCGGCACGATCGCGAGCAGCTTGTCGACCATCCCCTGCACCGGCGACAGCAGCCCCGACAGCGCGAACGACGCGAGGATCGCCGGCAGGAACATCAGGATCACGAGCCAGAACAGCACGTCCCCGAGATAACCGCTCATCGGCTGCATGCCCGTGCCTTCGGACAGCTTGTCGTCGATCTTGCTCGCCTTCAGCGCGCGGTTCGCGAGGCTGCGCAGCAGCGACGCGATCAGCCACGCGATCAGCGTCAGCGCCGCGCCGCCGATCAGGTTCGGCAGGTAGTCGACGATGTGCGTGACGAGCAGCGAGAACGGATTGGAAACCGCGTACAGGTTGAGCACGTTGAAGATGCCCACCGCGGTGACGAGCAGCACGAGCCAGAACAAGCCGCCTGCGATGATCCGCTCGACGTACGCGCCCTGGCCGGTGCTTTCGTTGATCCGCTGATCGACCTTCAGCGCGCTGAGCAGGCGCAGCGCGCCGGCCCGCGCCACCACCGCGATCAGCCAGCCGATCACCAGGATGCCGATCGCGCCGGCGATCTTCGGCAGATATCCGCCTAGCGTGGTCTGCAGCGACGTGATGAAGCTGGAAGCATCCATTTCTTGTTCTCCCGAAAAACGTGGCGTTGCGATTGAACATCGACGAACTACCTGCGTACTTCGAATGGTGTGCGTTGCCGCTTGAGCAACTTACCCGAGAAAAATGACGCCTTCACCCGATTTCACCGTCTTTAACTTTAGTCATAGATCGCACGGGGACAAGACCCCATTTCGGCAAATAAAAAGGGGCGGATTTGTCGACCGCTACGCATTTCCGCAAGATTTATCCATTCGGGCCGTGCTACCGTGGCTTCGGTTCTTGCCCGGACACGCCGATGACAGTCGAAACGAAAACCGACAAACCCGCGTGGGTCCGCTATGCGGCCAGCGTGGCGCGCGTCCACGAATACATCCGCGTGCACCTCGACGGCCCGCTCGACCTGAACCGGCTCGCCGAAGTCGCGTGCCTGTCGCCGTATCACTGGCAGCGCGTCTACCGCGCGCTGTACGGCGAGTCGATCGTGCTGACGGTGCGGCGGATGCGGATCGTGCGCGCATCCGAGGATCTCGTCTGCACGGCGCGGCCCATCGACGAGATCGCGCGGCGCGCGGGCTACGGTTCGACGCACGCGTTCGCGCGGGCGTTTCGCGACGCATACGGCGTGCCGCCCGCGCAGCACCGGCGCACGGGCGTCCACCGGCCCATCTATCCGCTACAGAGAGGAGAGGAAGACATGTTCAAGCATGAAGTCGAGATCCGGCGCCAGCCGGAACTGCGCGGCTACGCGGTGGCGCACACCGGCGCGTACCTGAAGGTCGGCGACGCGTTCGCGCGAATCGGCGCGTGGGCCGGGCAACACGGGCTGATCGGCCCGGGCGCGAAGATGATCGGGATTTTCTACGACGATCCGGACACGACACCGGAAGCGCAGTTGCGCGCGAAGGCCTGCTTCATGCCGGCCGACGGCGCGCCGGACGTCGAGCCCGTGCCGCCCGTCGAGCGTGCGACGGTAGCGGGCGGCGAATACGCGGTGCTGCTGCATACGGGGCCGTATGCGGACCTGAAGACCGCCTACCAGTGGCTCTACGGCGACTGGCTGCGTCACTCGGGCCGCGAGGCCGCCGACGCGCCGCCGTTCGAGCTGTACCTCAACACGCCGATGGATGCGGCGCCGGCCGACCTGCGCACCGAGATTTACCTGCCGTTGCGCTGATCGAAGGGCCGGTGCGCCGGGGCGAGCCGGCGCGCTGTTCCAGGGCGATGTCCGTTGCGGGCGCCACGCCGTCGTTGGCGGTTCCGATGCCGGCAACCAGGCCGGCGATTGCGCGTTAGCCGGCCTGCGTCCCGCAGCCCGGGCAGAAGCGCGCGTCGGCGGCCAGCGCCGCGTGACAGCGGCTGCAAGCCTTGGCGCGCTGCGACGCGCCGCACTGCGCGCAGAAACGCGCATCCGCCGCGTTGAGCGCACCGCAGCCCGCGCAGGCGAGCTGGCTCAGCGGCATGTTGCCGCCTTGACCATCGGCCGGCGCCTGCCAGCCCCAGCCGTGACGATCGCGACCGCGCGCATCGTGGCCGCCGTGCCCGTCCCGGCGCTGCCCGCCGTGATGCCCGCCACCGCTACTGCTGTTGCCGTGCCCGCTGCCGTGGCCACCGCCGTGCCCACCCAGGATCCGTTTCAGAAAACTCATCGCACGCTCCTCAACGCGTGGCCTGCGCGCCGCCGAACGCGCCGGAGGACGACAGCAGCCGCAAGCCGTTGGCGACGACGATCAGGCTCGCGCCCGCGTCCGCGAATACCGCCATCCACATCGTGCCGAGCCCCGCGACCGCGAGGCCGAGGAACACGATCTTCACGCCGAGCGCGAAACCGATGTTCTGCACCAGCACGCGGTGCGTCGCGCGCGACAGCCGCACGAACGCGGGAATCTTGCGCAGGTCGTCGTCCATCAGCGCGACGTCGGCCGTCTCGATCGCCGTGTCGGTGCCCATCGCGCCCATCGCGAAACCGATGTCGGCACGCGCGAGCGCCGGTGCGTCGTTGATCCCGTCGCCGACCATCCCGACCGCACCCGCGCCGCCGGCCGACAGTTCCTCGACCGCCGCGAGCTTGTCTTCGGGCAGCTGGTTGCCGCGCGCGTCGTCGATGCCGGCCTGCTGCGCGATGGCTTGCGCGGTGTGCGGGTTGTCGCCCGTCAGCATCGCAGTGCGGATGCCGAGCGCATGCAGGTCCGCGATCGCCGCGCGGCTCGTGTCCTTGATCGTGTCGGCCACCGCGAAGATGCCGAGCACGCGCGCGTCGTCGACCAGCACCACGACGCTCTTGCCCTGCCGCTCGAGCACATCGAGCTTCGTTTCGAGAGCCGGCGAGCAGCGCTCGAGTTCCTCGACGAGCCGATGGTTGCCGAGCCAGTAGCGCGTGCCGTCGATCGTGCCGCGCACGCCGCGCCCGACCAGCGCTTCGAAGTCCTGCACATCGGCGAATACCGCCGTTCCGGCGTCGCGCGCCGCGGCCGCGATCGCCTGCGACACCGGGTGATCCGAGCGCGCGGCGAGGCTCGCGCCAAGGTGCCGGACCCGCTCGGCATCGGCGCCGGACGCATGCATGTCGAAGTCGGTCTGCACCGGCTTGCCGTGCGTGATCGTGCCGGTCTTGTCGAGCGCGAGCCATGCGAGTTTGCGCCCTTCTTCCAGATAGACGCCGCCCTTCACGAGAATCCCGCGCCGCGCGGCGGCCGCGAGCCCCGATACGATCGTCACGGGCGTCGAGATCACCAGTGCGCACGGGCACGCGATCACGAGCAGCACCAGCGCGCGGTAGATCCAGTCGTGCCACGCACCGCCCATCACGAGCGGCGGCACCACCGCGACCAGCAGCGCGACCGCGAACACGATCGGCGTGTAGACGCGCGCGAACTGGTCGACGAAGCGCTGCGTCGGCGCCTTCGCACCCTGAGCCTCCTCGACCGCATGGATGATCCGCGCGAGCGTCGAGTTGGCCGCAACGGCCGTCACGCGGTATTCGAACGAACCCGCTTCGTTGATCGTGCCTGCGTACACCGCATCGCCGGCCGTCTTTTCGACAGGCAGGCTCTCGCCGGTGATCGGTGCCTGGTTGACCGTCGAGCGGCCGGCGACGACTTCGCCGTCCAGCCCGATCCGCTCGCCCGGCTTCACGCGCACGACCGCGCCGAGCGCGACCTGCGCGGCCTCGATCGTGCGCCACGATCCGTCGGCATCCTGCACGGTCGCGGTGTCCGGCGCGAGCTGCATCAGGCCCTGGATCGCATTGCGCGCGCGGTCGAGCGACTTCGCCTCGATCAGCTCGGCGATCGTGAACAGCACCATCACCATCGCGGCTTCCGGCCACTGGCCGATCGCCATTGCACCCGTCACCGCGATGCTCATCAGCGCGTTGATGTTCAAGTTGCCGTTGCGAATCGCGATCCAGCCCTTCTTGTACGTGGTGAGCCCGCACGCGAGCACCGCCGCGAGCGCGAGCGCCGCCGACAGCCACACCGGCAAGCCGGCCCAGGTCGCCCCCTCGGACGCGATCGCGGCTACGCCCGCCAGCGCCAGCGGCCACCACGGCTTCGCGGGCGCGTCGGCGATGCGCGCCGCCGGTGCGCCGGCCGATGCGGCCTCGGGCGTCATCCCGAGCGTCCGGATCGCGCTTTCGATCGCCGGCTGGGCGCCCGGCACGTGCTCGACGGTCAGCATCCGCTGCATCAGGTTGAATTCGAGCGCCGACACGTCGCGCATCCCGCCGAGCTTCTTGCGGATCAGCGTTTCCTCGGTCGGGCAGTCCATCTGCATGATCCGGAACGCGGAACGCACGTGGCCCGACGCGGTCGCCTGCGCGACCGGCAGCGGTGCGAGCGTCAGCGCGGCAGGTGCGCAGCAGTCGCCGGCCGTGTGATCGTGGTCGTGGTCGTGGTCGTGGTCGTGGTCGGCATCGGCGGCCCCCCCCCCCCCCCCCCCCCCCCCCGCGCCGTGTACATGCGCGTCGCCATGTGCATGATCGTGGCCCGCATCGCCGTGCGAACACTCGGCACCGTGCCGATGCGCGCCGCCGTGTGCATGGTCGTGATCGTGCCCCTCACCGCCGCCGTGGCCGCGCGATGCGGCGTCGCCGTGCGCGTGCTCGCCGGCCGCCGGCACCTCGTCGGCAACGGTCGCCGCGTGCGTGTCGCGCGCGTCGGCGCAGCACGTGTCGGCGCCGCCGGCATGGCGGTGTCGTGGGTCGTGGGTACGCTGGGCGTCGGTCATGACAACCTCCTTTATGGCTTGACGGTGTAGAGTTAACACCCTGAAGCCACTACAAGGTCAACCCTTACACGGGAGATAGGCATGAAGATTGGCGAACTGGCCAAAGCGGCCCGCTGCACCCCCGAAACGATCCGTTTCTACGAAAAAGAGGGGCTGATGCCGGACGCGGAGCGCACCGACGCGAACTACCGCAACTACACCGACGTGCACGTCGAACGGCTGCGCTTCATCCGCAACTGCCGCGCGCTCGACATGGCTCACGACGAGATTCGCACGCTGCTGCAGCTCACCGACACGCCGGCCGACCGCTGCGATTCGATCAATTCGCTGCTCGACGACCACATCGGACACGTCGACGCGCGCCTCGCGGAACTCACGCATCTGCGCGACCAGCTCACCGAATTGCGTCGCCAATGCGTTGGCGAACATTCGGTCGAGGATTGCGGAATCGTGCATGGTCTCGCGACGATGGAAACCGTCGCGCCGGCCGCGAAGCGCTCGCACCTCGGCTGAAACCCTTGTGAAATAAGATAGTCTGATTGAAAATAGTTATATTCTTACTAGATATAGCATAACTATTTATGTCAACGAGCCGCCCGTCCCCGCTCGCGCTGGCCGTCCTCGCGACGCTCACCGAAACGCCGATGCATCCGTACGGGATGCTGCAGCAACTGAAGGCCCGCGGGTACGACGAAGTCGTCAACGTGCGGCAGCGCACGAGCCTCTACCAGACGATCGACCGGCTGCTGCGCGACGGGCTGATCGCCGTGCACGACACCGAGCGCGACGGCGCTTTCCCCGAGCGCACGCTGTATGCGCTGACCGAAGCCGGGCACACGGCGGGCCAAACGTGGCTGCATGCGCTGCTCGCGGAGCCCGCGCGTGAATTTCCGGTGTTCGGCGCCGGCCTCGCGTTCCTGCCGCTGCTCGACGCAGAAGATGCGCGGCACCAGCTCGAACTCCGGATTGCCCGGCTCGACGCAGAACGCGAGCGCCTGGAAGCGCTGCGCAACGCCGCGCAGGCCGACCAGGTGCCGCGCCTGTTCCTGCTGCAAAACGAACACGCGCTCGTGCTGCTCAATGCGGAGCTCGACTGGGCGCGCAGTGTCGTCGAACACCTGAAGATCGGCGCGCTGCGCTGGGTGGACGGCTGACCAGTAACGAAGGCCGATTCCCGCCAGCAACGGGAATCGCCGCGGTCAAAGCACCTTGCCGGGATTCAGGATGCCGCGCGGGTCCAGCGCGGCCTTCAGGCATCGCATCAGCCCGATTTCCGCGTCGCTGCGCGTGTGCGCGAGATAAGGACGCTTGAGCGCGCCGATCCCGTGCTCGGCCGACACCGAGCCGCCCATGTCCCGCACCACCGCGTACACGCAGTGATCGAGCGCGTCGGCGTCCGCGTCGGTCATCGTGGCCAGCGACACGCCGATATGCACGTTGCCGTCGCCGACGTGGCCGAAAAACAGGCACGTGAGCGCCGGCCAGCGCACCCGCAGCGCCGCCTCGCAGCGTTCGGCGAACGCGCCGAGCTCGCCCGTCGGCAAACTCACGTCGAAGTTGACGAGCTGCGGCAGCGCATCGATCGCGAGGCCTTCGCGCAGCGTCCACAGGTCGCGCGCCTGCCGCTCCGACGTCGCGAGCACCGCATCGTCCACGAGCCCTGCTTCGATCCCCGCCGCGAGGCCGGTTTCCAGCGCTCGATGCGCATCGCCGCCCGGCGCGCTCGTCGCGCACTCGATCAGCACCGCGAAACCGCCGTCACCCGCGAATGGCCCAGTGACGCCCGGCGTGTGGCGCGCGACGTAGTCGTAGAACGCCGGCCACATCGCCTCGAAGCTGACGACCTCGGGCAGCGTGCGCACGCGGTTCCACAATCCGACCACCGCGTCGTAATCGCGCACGCGGCAGAGCGCGGTGGCCGGCGCGGCGAGCAACGGATGCAGCCGCAGCACGGCGCGCGTGACGACGCCGAGCGCCCCCTCGCTGCCGATGAACAGCTGCTTCAGGTCGTAGCCCGCGTTGTTCTTCAGCATCCGGTTCATCGACGACACGACCGTGCCGTCCGCGAGCACGGCCTCGAGCCCGAGCACCTGCTCGCGCATCATCCCGTAGCGGATCGCGCGCGTGCCGCCCGCGTTCGTCGCGAGCATGCCGCCGATCTGGCACGAGCCGCGCGCGCCGAGATCGACGCCGAACGTGAAGCCCGCCGCTTCGGCGGCTTCCTGCACCGTCTGCAGCGGCGTCCCGGCGCGCACGGTCATCGTGCCGGCCGCCGCGTCGAGCGCTTCGATGCCCGCGAAGCGTTCCATCGACAACACGACCTCGCCGCCGAGCGCGACCGCCCCGCGTGCGAGCCCCGTCAGCCCGCCTTGCGGCACGACCGGCTGGCCGAGCCGCGCGCACAGCGCAAGCGTGCGCGACACGTCGTCGACGCTGCGCGGGCGCACCAGCGCACGCGGCCGCACGCCGGCCGGCTCGTTGTACGCGGTGAAGTAACGCGGATCGATGTCGGCCGCGCGCGTGACGAGCGCGTCGCCCAGTTCGGCGACGAGCACGGCATCGAGCGCATCGTCCGACAATGGCGCGCCGCCCTGTTCGCCGCCCACGGCGGCCGGGTTCGGGTTCTGCATTGCGCGCGGCCCCGCTTACTTCGTCGAGATGTCAATATCGCCGAAATACTTCAGGCCGAGCGACTTCACCGTGCCGTCCGCCTTCAGCTTGTCGATCGCCGCGTCGAGCTTCGCCTTCAGCGCGTCGTCGCCCTTGCGCAGGCCGAATGCGATGCCGCTGCCGAGGATCCGGTCGTCGTGCACGGGCTGGCCGACGAACGAGAAGCCCTTGCCGTCCGGGCGCGACAGGAAGCCGCGCTGGCCGGACGGTGCGAGCACCAGTGTCGCATCGAGACGGCCCGCCACGAGGTCCGCATACGCCTGGTTCTGGTCCTGGTACGCGACGACCGCGACGCCGGCCGGCTCCCAGTGCGCCTTCGCGAAGGTTTCCTGGATCGACGCCTGCAGCACGCCGACGCGCTTGCCCTTCAGCGATTCGGGCGTCGGCAGCAGGCCGCTGCCGGTGCGCGCGATCAGCTGGGTCGGCACGCGATAGATGATCGTCGTGAAGTCGATCGCCTGGCGCCGCTGCTCGGTCGCGTTCATCGCCGAGTTGATCGCGTCGAACTTGCGGCCCTTCAGCGCGGGAATCAGGCCGTCGAACGACGTCTCGACCCATTTGCACGACAGCTTCGCCGTCTGGCAGACGGCATTGCCGACGTCGATGTCGAAGCCCTGCAGGTCGCCGTTCGGCGCTTTCGATTCGAACGGCGGGTATTGCGCCTCGAGGCCGAAGCGCAGCGTCTGCGTATCGGCGAGCGCCGCGCCGGAGCCGATTGCGCACGCGAGTGCGAATGCGAGTTTCAGGGTTGCCGTGTGCTTCATCGTGATCTCCTGGGTCTGGTCGATGCGACGTCCTCGTCGCCGGTTTCATTGCTTACAGCGAACGCAGCCGCCGCGCGCCTTCGACCAGCGTCGCGTCGTCCTTCGAAAAACTGAGCCGGATCACGCCGGCGTCGGTGCCGTCGGTATAGAACGCCGACAGCGGAATCGTCGCGACGCGCGCGTCGCGGATCAGGCGCAGCACGAAATCGCTGTCGCTTTCGTCCGAGAAGTGCCGGAAGCGCGCGAGCATGAAGAACGAGCCTTCGCTCGGCAGCAGCTCGAAACGCGAATCGGCCAGCTCGCGTGCGAGCAGGTCGCGCTTGGCCTGGTAGAACGCCGACAGGCCGAGATAGCTGTCCGGCCGCGCGAGGATCTCCGCGAACGCGACCTGCATCGGCGTGTCGGCAGCGAACACCATGAACTGGTGCACCTTGCGGATCTCGTCCATCAGCTCGGCGGGCGCCAGGCAATGACCGACCCGCCAGCCGGTCACGTGGAACGACTTGCCGAACGACGACACGATCACGCTGCGCTCGGCCAGCTCGCGGTGGCGCGCCACACTCTGGTGCAGCGCGCCGTCGAATACGACGTGCTCGTAGACCTCGTCGGACAGGATCACGATGCCGGTGTCGCGCGTGAGCTGCGCGAGCCGCTCGAGATCGTCGGCCGAGAACACGGTCGCGGTCGGGTTGTGCGGCGTGTTCACGATGATCATCCGCGTGCGCGGCGTGATCGCCGCGGCCACCTCGTCCCAGTTCACGCGGAAATGCTCGGGCGACAGCTTGATCGCGACCGGCGTCGCGCCCTGCAGCCGCACGATCGGCGCATAGCTGTCGAACGACGGCTCGAAATAGATCACTTCGTCGCCCGGATGCACGAGCGCGCTGATCGCCGCGTACAGCCCTTCGCTCGCGCTCGCGATCACCGTGATCTCGGTCGCCGGGTCGTAGCGCGTACCGTACAGCGCCTCGGTCTTCTCGGCGAGCCGCTCGCGCAGCGCCATCACGCCGGCCATCGGCGAGTATTGGTTGTGCCCGTCGCGCATCGCGCGCGCGACGCCTTCGACGAGCGCCGGATCGGGCGCGAAATTCGGCGCGCCCTGCGACAGGTTCAACGCATCGTGTTGCGCGGCCAGCTGGCCGATCACCGTGAAGATCGTCGTGCCGACGTCGGGCAGTTTCGAACGGGGCGCGGTGGCGCTTCGCATGACTCCTCCTTCTGATGTCCTTCGGGCTGGCCCGCGCGACACGCGCGGCCCTGCATCTGCCGCATGATTTAGCCCCAGCCAATATCGGCGGACAATCGAAAGTTCGTCATGGCGGCCATGCATTTTTCTCATGGCTTACGGTGTGAAGCACGCAGCGGCAAGGCTGAACTGCCGGCCTGATATGCGAATCAGGCATTACCCGTAGGGGATGCTACGCGTCCGCCGCCACCAGATACGCGAGCAGCACGGCCCGCAGCTCGCCGCGCAGCGCGGCGAAGTCGAGCGCGGGCCCGAGCGTCAGCAATGCCTGCGAGAGGCCGCCGTAGCAGACCGTATGCGCCATCCGCGCGAGCCCGTCGAGCCGCGCGGCCGGCGGCGGATCGGCCGCGTGCGCGAGCGCGTCGCGCCACAGCGCGACATATGCGTCGTAATGCCGGCGGTATGCGGCGAGCGGCGACACCTGCCGCTCCAGCGCGAAGAACGCGCTCCACAGCGCGGCGTCGGCGCCGATCGCGTCGACCTGCAGGTCGACGAGCGCCATGGCGAGTTCGGCCCGCGGCGCGCCGCGCAGCCGCTCCGCCGCATCGCGCAGCCGGTCGGCCATCGCCAGCACATGCCGGTGGATGCAGAGCGCCGCGAGGCTCTGCTTGTCGCCGAAATACTCGTAGAAGGTGCCGATGCTCACGCCCGCGACGGCCGCGATCTCGCGGATCGTCGCCTTCGCGTAGCCGCGTTCGAGCAAAAGCCGAACGAACGCCTGCTGCAGCGCGTCGGAGCTCGCCTGCGCGCGCGACTGGCGCGGCCGGCGGCGCAACGCGGGCGCGGGTTGCGCCGCCGGCTGGCCGGGCGGCGCCGGAACCTGAACATGTCGCGGCGGCATATTTGCTACTCTGGAATTCAGCAGGGAATGCGTTTACCGGGAGCCGGAACCAGCGCCGCAGCGCCACCCGTGTTGCATGACGCCGGCCGCCCGCGAAGCATGAGACCGGAGACAACCTCGATGACCGAATCGACTCACGCCGTCACGAACCAGTTCGACGAACTGGTCGACTATAACCTCTTCGCGACGGACATCGCGCTGCGCGACGCGCTCGCCCGCGCCGGCGCCGACTGGGCCATGCCGCAGCTCGACGCGTACGGCGCGCGGCTCGGCAGCGCCGACACCGCGCAACTCGCCGACGAAGCGAACCAGCATCCGCCGGAGTTGAACGCGTTCGACCGGCGCGGCCGGCGCATCGACCGCGTCGATTTTCACCCGGCGTGGCACGCGCTGCTCGGCCAGTACCGCCACGAAGGCTTCGTGTCGCTCGCGTTCCGCGACACACGCCGCGGCCGCTGGGCCGCGACCGCGGCCGGCTTCTACCTGCACGGCCAGATCGAGGCCGGCACGCTGTGCCCGGCGACGATGACGCAGGCCGCGATTCCCGTGCTGCAGAAAGAGCCCGCGCTGTGGAACCTGCTGCGCGACAAGCTCTACAGCGACGACTACGATCCGCGCGACGTGCCGGTCGCCGCCAAGCGCTCGATCTGGTTCGGCATGGGGATGACCGAGAAACAGGGCGGCTCCGACGTGCGCGCGAACACGACGCTCGCCACGCCCGTCGGCGCGGGCGGGCGCGGTGGCGAATACCTGCTGCGCGGCCACAAGTGGTTCTTCTCCGCGCCGATGTGCGATGCGCACCTCGTCGTCGCGCACACCGAAGGCGGCAGCCCGTCGTGCTTCTACGTGCCGCGCTGGCGGCCGGACGGCACGAAGAACGCGGTCGAGATCCAGCGGCTGAAGAACAAGGTCGGCAACCGCAGCAATTCGAGCAGCGAGATCGAGCTGAACGACGCGTGGGGGATCATGCTCGGCGACGAAGGCCGCGGCATTCCGACCATCATCGAGATGGCCACCTACACGCGGCTGGACTGCGTGCTCGGCAGCGCGGCGATGCTGCGCCAGGGCGTCGTGCAGGCGATCGCGTACACGCGCCAGCGCCACGCGTTCGGCCGCGCGCTCGCCGAGCAGCCGCTGATGCGCACCGTGCTCGCCGATCTCGCGCTCGAAAGCGAAGCGGCGCTCGCGCTCTCGATGCGTCTTGCCGACGCGTTCGAGCGCGACGACTCGCCGCGCGAACGCGCGTGGAAGCGCATCGTCACGCCCGCCGCGAAATTCTGGGTCTGCAAGCGCGCGGTCGAGCTGACCGGCGAGGTGATGGAAGTGTTCGGCGGCAACGGCTACGTCGACGACGGCCCGATCGCGCGGCTGTTCCGCGAGGCGCCCGTCAACTCGATCTGGGAAGGCTCGGGCAACGTGATGTGCCTCGACGTGCTGCGTGCGGTGTCGCGCGAGCCCGACTCGGCCGCCGCGCTGTTCGCCGAACTCGCCGACCTCGGTGCGGGCGAACCGCGCATCCGCACGGCGCTCGACGCGCTGCGCGCGATGCTTGCCGCGCCGGCCGACACGCTCGAGGCATCGGGCCGCGTGTTCGCGCAGCGGCTCGCGCTCGTCGCGCAGGCGTGCCTGCTGCGCCGCGATGCGCCGGCGGCCGTCGCCGACGCGTTCGTCGCGACGCGGCTCGCGGCGCCCGACTGGGGCCGCATCGCGGGCGGCTTCGATCCGCATGCGCTCGACGTCGCCGCGCTGCTGCAGCGCGCGTATCCGGCCTGACGCCGGTTCGCTCGCCTGAGTTCGCCTGCGTTCGCCCCGCCCGGAGCCCCATGAACCTCGTCGCCGCCCTCGACCGCGCCGCCCGCGCGACGCCCGACAAGCCGTTCCTCGTCAGCGAATCCGCGACGATCACCTATGCCGCCGCGCGCGAGCGCTCGCACCGCGCGGCGGCCGTGCTGAGCGCGCTCGGCATCGCGGCCGGCGACCGCGTCGCCGCGATGTGCTTCAACACGCCGGCCTTCGTCGACCTGATGTTCGGCGTGTGGCGGCTCGGCGCGACGTTCGTGCCGGTCAACCACAAGCTGCAGGCGCCGGAAGTCGACTACGTGCTCGAACACAGCCGCAGCAAGGCGCTCCTGTTCGACGTGGCGCTCGCGCCGGTGGTCGAACGCATCGTTCATCCGGCGCGGCGCCTCGTGACCGAAGGCGAGCTCGACGGCGTGCCGTGCTTCGACACGATGAGCGTAACGATGGACGGTGTCGCGGGCATCGAACCGGCCGACGGCGACATCGCGCAGATCCTCTATACGTCCGGCACGACCGGCCGCCCGAAAGGCTGCGTGCACAGCCACCGCACCGTGACGCTCGCGGCGATGTCGGCGGCGCTCGCGACCGGCATCGGCCGCAACGAGCGCACGCTGGTGGCGATGCCGATCTGGCATTCGTCGCCGCTCAACAACTGGTTCGGCGGCACGCTGGTCGCGGGCGGCACCGTCGTGCTGCTGCGCGAATACCATCCGTTGCGCTTCCTGCAGGCCGTCGAGCGCGAGCGCGTGACGCTGTATTTCGGCGCGCCGGTGTCGTACACGCTGCCGCTCGACACGATCGACGGCTTCGCGGCGTTCGACCTGTCGAGCGTGCGCGCATGGTTGTACGGCGGCGGCCCGATCGGCGCCGCGCAGGCCGAACGGCTCGCACGCGCGTATCGCAGCGACGCGTTCTTCCACGTGTACGGGATGACCGAAACGGGGCCGGCCGGCACGACGCTGTATCCGGACGAGCAGATCGCGAAGGCCGGTTCGATCGGCCGCCACGGCGGCCCGGGCGTCGACCTGCGCGTCGTGCGGATGGACGGCATCGATGCGCAACCGGGCGAGACCGGCGAGATCTGGCTGAAGGCCGACAGCATGATGCTCGGTTATCTCGACGATGCGGCCGCGACGCGCGCCGCGTTCGCGCCGGGCGGCTGGTATCGCACCGGCGACGTCGCGCGGATCGATCAGGATGGCTACCTGTTCATCGTCGACCGGCTGAAGGACATGATCGTGACCGGCGGCGAGAACGTCTATTCGAAGGAAGTGGAGGACGTGCTCGGCGCGCATCCGGACATCGCCGAGGCGGCCGTCGTCGGCGTCCCGCATCCGGACTGGGGCGAGACGGTCGTCGCGCACGTCGTGATGCGCGCGGGCGCGGCGCCCGACGCGGACGCGCTGCGCGCGTTCTGCAGCGAGCGGCTCGCCGCGTACAAGATCCCGCGCGAGTTCGCGTTCGCGCAGGCGCTGCCGCGCACACCGACCGGCAAGCTGCAGAAATTCCTGCTGCGCGTGCGCAAGGAGTAGCGCCCGCTCACGCCCCATTGAAAAAAGCCACCAGGCCCGACGGCCCGGTGGCTTTTTCGCATGATCGGCCGGGCAGCGACGTGCGCCGCCGCCCGCGAGTCACAGGCTGCTTACTTGCCGCCGATGCTCTTCAGCGGCTTCCACTCGCCCTTCTCGACCTTGTACATCGTGATGCCGCCGTTCTTCAGGTCGCCCTTCGCGTCATACGCGACGTGCGTCGACGTAACGCCCGCCATGTCGCTCTTCGCGAGCACCGGCAGGTACTTCGCCGGATCGGTCGAATCGGCCTTCTTCATCGCGTTGAGCATCGCCATCGCGCCGTCGTATGCGTACGGCGAGTAGGTCTGCACTTCTTCGCCGAAGCGCTTCTTGTACTTGTCGGCGTAGGCCTTGCCGCCAGGCATCTCTTCGAGCGGGAGGCCCGCCAGCGAAGCGATCGTGCCTTCCGACGCGTTGCCCGCGATCTTCAGGAACGTCGGCGTCTTCACCATTTCGCCGCTCATCAGCGGTGCCGCGATGCCGAGCGCCTTCATCTGCTTGACCATCGGCGCTGCCTGCGAATCCGCGCCGCCGTAGTAGACGAGGTCCGGCTTCGCCGCCTTCAGCTTGGTCAGGATCGCCTTGAAGTCGACTGCCTTGTCGTTCGTGAATTCGCGGTCGACGATCGTCGCGCCGCCGGCCTTCGCGGCCTTCTCGAACTGGTCGGCGAGACCCTGGCCGTAGGCCGTGCGGTCGTCGACGATCGCGATCTTCTTCATGCCGAGATCCTTCGACGCGAACGTGCCGGCCACCGAGCCCTGCTGCGTGTCGGACGTCATCATGCGGAAGGTCGTCTTGTAGCCTTGCTGCGTGTATTCCGGTGCCGTCGCCATCGCGATTTCCGGAATGCCCGCGTTCGCATAGATGCGCGAAGCCGGGATCGTCGTGCCCGAATTGAAGTGGCCGAGCATGCCCTTGATGCCGTCGTCGACGAGCTTCTGCGCCACCGTCGTGCCCGTGCGCGGGTCAGCCTGGTCGTCCTGCGTGCTGAGCACGAACTTCACGGGCTTGCCGCCGATCTTCGGGTTCGTCGCGTTGAAGTCTTCCAGCGCGAGCACGATCCCGTTCTGCATATCCTTGCCGTAGTGCGCCTGCGCGCCCGTCATCGGCCCTGCGTAACCGATCTTCACGTCATCCGCATGGGCCGTCCCCGCCAGCGACATGACCGCGACGAACGTCGCGCCTGCCACCTTTTTCATCGTGTGTTGCATAGCATCTCCTTGGTACCAGGGTAAATGAAGCGGCTTCGGGATCGCCTTGCCGCTTCTTTGTTTGATCCGAACGGCAAGGATGATCAGCCGATCGTCATCAAATTCGCATTGCCGCCCGCCGCGGCCGTGTTCACGCTGACCGAGCGCTCGGTCAGCAGCCGCTCCAGCGCGTAGTCTTCCGCGTCGCCGTTCTCGAACGCGCCCACCGACACGCCCTGCACCGACACGATCGGGCCCGGCCGCTGCGCGACGTCCTTCACGAGCGTCTGCAGTTCGTCGCTGTCGCCTTCGAACAGCACCGCGTCGAACGCCGCGTCGGCCTGCTTGCGCACGGCCGCGTGCGGCTTCAGCGACGCCGGCAGCGCGGCGACGAGCGCCTCGCCGGCCGCGCCGGCGAACAATGCGCGGTTGCCGGTCGCGAGCACCGCCGCGAACTGCGCGCGCGCGCCGCCCGGCGTCGCCGCGACACACAGCACCGTGCCGCGCGGGCCGAGTGTATACGTGTTTCGCTCGCCCGTCGGGCCGGTCAGCACCGCGGTCGCGCCGGCCGGCACCTGCGCGAGATAACCGTCGCAACGCGCGGCCAGCGCCGGTTCGCGCTGCTCGATCAGCCAGTCGCGCAGCGTGGTCAGCGCCGCCGCCGGGTTGCCGCGCGCGTCGCCTTCGACCGCGCCGTCCGCCACCAGCGTCTGCGCGAGCGAGCGCGGCAGGCCCGACGGACGCGTCGCGAGCAGGCGCTGCAGGTACAGCGCGCCGCCGGCCTTCGGGCCCGTGCCCGACAGCCCTTCGCCGCCGAACGGCTGCACGCCGACCACCGCGCCGATCACGTTGCGGTTCACGTAGATGTTGCCGACGTGCGCGTTCGAGATCACGTGTGCGATCGTCTCGTCGATCCGCGTGTGGATGCCGAGCGTCAGGCCGTAACCCGTCGCGCGGATCTGCTCGAGCAGCTTGTCGAGCTGATTGCGGCGATAGCGCACGACGTGCAGCACGGGGCCGAACACTTCACGCTTGAGCTCGTCGATGCTGCCGATCTCGATCAGCGTCGGCGGCACGAACGTGCCGTGCACGCACGCATCGGGCGCCGGCAGTTGCGTGACCGCGTGGCCCTTGTCCTTCATCGCCGCGACGTGCGTGTCGATCGTCTGCTTCGCTTCGCCGTCGATCACCGGGCCGACGTCCGTCGACAGCCGGTCGGGGTTGCCGAGCGCGAGCTCGTGCATCGCGCCCTTCAGCATCGTCAGCGTGCGGTCCGCGACATCGTCCTGCAGACACAGAACGCGCAGCGCCGAACACCGTTGACCGGCCGAATCGAACGACGACTGCATCACGTCCGCGACGACCTGCTCCGCGAGCGCCGACGAATCGACGATCATCGCGTTCTGGCCGCCCGTTTCCGCGATCAGCGGGATCGGCTTGCCGTCCGGGTCGAGGCGAGCCGCCAGCGTCTTGTTGATCAGGCGCGCGACTTCGGTCGAGCCCGTGAACATCACCGCGCGCGTGCGCGGATCGGCGACCAGCGCCGCGCCGACGGTCTCGCCGTCGCCCGGCAACAGTTGCACCGCGCCGGCCGGCACGCCGGCCTCGCGCAGCAGGCGCACGGCTTGCGCGGCGATCAGCGGCGTCTGTTCGGCCGGCTTCGCGAGCACCGTGTTGCCGGCTGCCAAGGCTGCCGCCACCTGGCCCATGAAGATCGCGAGCGGGAAGTTCCACGGGCTGATGCAGACCACGGGGCCGAGCGGGCGGTGCGTGTCGTTCGAGAATTCGTCGCGGATCTGCGCGGCGTAGTAGCGCAGGAAGTCGACCGCTTCGCGGATCTCGGCGATCGCGTTCGGCAGCGACTTGCCGGCTTCGCGCACGATCAGGCCCATCAGCGTATGCATCTGCGCTTCGAGCAGGTCGGCTGCACGCACGAGGCAATCGGCACGCGCGTCGACCGGCGTTGCCTGCCAGATCGGCGCGGCGGCCACCGCGTGCGCGAGCGCCGCGCTTACGTGTTCGGCCGTCGCTTCGCTGACCGTGCCGACCGTGTCGCGCTGGTCGGCCGGGTTGCGCACGTCGCGGGCCGGCGCGTCGGCGAGCGCGTCGTCGGCGAGCATCGGCGCCGCGCGCCACGGGAAATGCGCGCTCGCGAGCAGCGCGGACGACAGCGACGCGAGACGGTGTTCGTTCGACAGGTCGAGGCCCATCGAGTTGGGACGCTCGTCGCCGTACAGGTTGCGCGGCAGCGGGATCTTCGCGTGCGGCGCGCCGAGCGGCACGACCTTCATCGCTTCGTCGACCGGATCGGCGACCAGCTCCTTCACCGACACGGTTTTATCGGCGATGCGGTTCACGAACGACGTGTTCGCGCCGTTTTCCAGCAGGCGGCGCACCAGGTACGCGAGCAGCGTCTCGTGCGTGCCGACCGGTGCGTACACGCGGCACGGACGATTCAGCTTGTCGCGGCCCGTGACTTCCTCGTACAGCGGCTCGCCCATCCCGTGCAGGCACTGGAATTCGTACTGGCCCGGGTAGTAGTTCTGGCCCGCGAGCTGGTAGATCGCGGCCAGCGTGTATGCGTTGTGCGTCGCGAACTGCGGGTAGACGGCGTCGGGCGCCGCGAGCAGCTTCTTCGCGCACGCGAGGTACGACACGTCGGTGTAGATCTTGCGCGTATAGACCGGATAGCCTTCGAGGCCGTCGACCTGCGCACGCTTGATCTCGCTATCCCAGTACGCGCCCTTCACGAGACGGATCATCAGGCGGTGACGGCTGCGGCGCGCGAGATCGATCAGGTAGTCGATCACGAACGGGCAGCGCTTCTGGTAGCCCTGCACGACGAAGCCGATGCCGTTCCAGCCCGCGAGATCCGGATCGAAGCACAGCGCCTCGAGCAGGTCGAGCGACAGTTCGAGCCGGTCGGCCTCTTCCGCGTCGATGTTCAGGCCGATGTCGTAGCGGCGCGCGAGCAGCGCGAGCGCGCGCACGCGCGGCAGCAGCTCGCTCATCGTGCGGTCCTGCTGCGAGCGCGAATAGCGCGCGTGCAGCGCCGACAGCTTGATCGAGATGCCCGGGCCCTCGTAGATGCCGCGGCCGCCGGCCGCCTTGCCGATCGCGTGGATCGCCTGCTCGTACGACGCGTAGTAGCGCTGCGCGTCCTCTTCGGTCGTCGCCGCTTCGCCGAGCATGTCGTACGAGTAGCGGAAGCCGCGCGCTTCGTACTTGCGGCTGTTGGCCAGTGCTTCGGAGATCGTCTCGCCGGTGACGAACTGCTCGCCCATCAGGCGCATCGCCATGTCGACGCCCTTGCGGATCAGCGGCTCGCCGCCGCGGCCGATCAGGCGCGTGAGCGCCGACGACAGGCCCGCTTCGCTGTTGGTCGTCACGAGCTTGCCGGTGATCATCAGCCCCCAGGTCGCCGCGTTCACGAACAGCGACGGCGCGTGGCCGACGTGCGAGCGCCAGTCGCCCTTGCTGATCTTGTCGCGGATCAGCGCATCGCGCGTCGCGCGATCGGGAATGCGCAGCAGCGCTTCGGCGAGGCACATCAGCGCGACGCCTTCCTGGCTCGACAGCGAGAACTCGTGGATCAGCCCTTCGACGCCGCCGCCCGAGCTCTTCTCGCGCAGCGCCTCGACGAGCTTCGTCGCCAGCGCCTGCGCGTCCGCCTGCAGGTTCGCGGGCAGGCGCGCCTGGCCGAGCAGGAACGGCACGCATTCCGGCTCGGGGCGGCGGTACGCGGCCGTGATCGCCGCGCGCAGCACCGATTGCGGCTGCACGTTCTGCGCGAACTCGAGGAACGGATGCGGCGAGTTGTCGTCGTCGCCGTCCGCAGCCTGACCGTCGGCGAGCTCCGTGACACCACTGTGGCCCGACAGCTCGGGCGGCAACTGGCCGTGCTCGATCCGCTCGAGATACGCGAAGATCGCCTGCTTGATCAGCCAGTGGGGAGTGCGCTCCAGACGCGCGGCTGCGTCCTTGAGGCGCGAGCGGAGAATGTCGTCGACTTTGACGCCGAGAGTCGTGGTTGCCATGGTGGGTTCGTGCGCCGGTGCGAGCCCGGCAATGTGGTGTGAGAGGATGCGCGAAATCCTACGGCACGCAATAAAAAGGTGCAACCAAATTGAGAGATGGGTTGCACCCTTGAGTTAGTCAATATAATCAGCCACTTAGAAGGTTGCAACCTAGGGGTTGCCCGCGGTCCGGGGATCGGTGTTTTCCCTGATCGAACCGATTCGACATGCGCGTGCAACCCCCGGCGCGCACGGCGGCGGACGAAAACGGGTTGCACTGGGTGTGGCGGCGAGTGAGCCGCCTGATATGAGTGCGCGACGAGAGACGGTTCGGAGGGGCCCGGCGGCCCGGGCTTCAATGCGGAAGCGCGACGGCTGCGCGGGGCGCCGCTCAGATATCCAGCGGATCGACTTCGACGCTCCACCGCAGCACGCCCTTCAGCGCACGCAGCTCCGGCTGCCATGCGCGCAGCGCATGCTGCAGCGCCGCTCGCGATGCGCTTTCGAGCAGCAGCTGCGCACGGTGGACGTTCGCGACCTTGACGATCGTCATCGGCACCGCGTCGTACACGGTCACGCGATCGGCGCCCGGCAGCCCCGGCAACGCGGCTGCGGCCTGCAGCAGGAACGCGAGCGCCGCGTCGAGCGTGCGCCCTTCGGCGCGCAGCAGCGCCTGGTAGACGAACGGCGGCAGGTGCGCGTCGCGGCGCTCGCCGAGCGTCGAATTCGCGAAGCCGACGTAATCCTGCCGCCCGAGCGCGTGGTACAGCGCGTGACGCGGGTAGCGCGTCTGCACCATCACCTCGCCCGGCAGCCCGGCGCGGCCCGCGCGGCCGCTCACCTGCATCAGCTGCGCGAACAGCCGTTCGCTCGCACGGAAGTCGTGCGAGAACAGCGCGGTGTCGGCATTGAGCACGCCGACCAGCGACACGCGCTGGAAGTCGTGCCCCTTCGCGATCATCTGCGTGCCGACGAGGATGTCGACCTCGCCCGCGTGCACGTCGGAAAAGAGCGCCTGCGCACTGCCCTTGCGGCGCGTGCTGTCCGCGTCGATCCGCAGCACGCGCGCGCCCGGCACGGCCTCGGCGAGCGCCTCCTCGATGCGCTGCGTACCGCGCCCGAGCGGCGCGATGTCGACGTTGCCGCACTCGGGGCACGACCGAGGAATGCGCGCCTCCCAGCCGCAGTGATGGCAGCGCAGCGCATGCTCGGGCTTGTGCAGCACGACGTACGCGCTGCAGCGCGGGCAGCCCGCGACCCAGCCGCAGGCGTCGCACGCGAGCTGCGGCGCGTAGCCGCGCCGGTTCAGGAACACGAGGCTTTGCTCGCCGCGCTCGAGCCGCGCCTTCAGCGCCGCGACGAGCGGCCCCGACAGCCCGCCCATCGACGCGCGCCCGCGCCGCCGTTCCTCTTCGAGATCGATCAGCCGCACGGTCGGCAGCGTCGCGTCGGCCACCGCGCGGCGCGACAGCGTGAGCCGCGTGTAGCGGCCCTGCTCGGCCTGCCACCAGGTTTCGAGCGACGGCGTTGCCGAGCCCAGCACGACCGTGATGCCGAGCTGCTTCGCGCGCCACACGGCGAGATCGCGCGCCGAGTAGCGCAGCCCTTCCTGCTGCTTGTACGCGGGCTCGTGCTCCTCGTCGACGACGATCAACGCGAGCGTCGGCATCGATGCGAGCACCGCGAGGCGCGTGCCGAGCACGATCCGCGCGCGGCCCGTGTGCGCGGCGAGCCAGTTGCGCGCGCGCTCGCCCTCGGCGAGCCCGCTGTGCAGCGTGACGATCGCGTCGTCTGCGAGCGCACCCGCGAAGCGCGCGCGAAACGCGGCCTCGAACTGCGGGGTCAGGTTGATTTCCGGGACGAGCACGAGCGCCTGCGCGTCCGGCCGCGCGTCGAGCAGCGATGCGAGCGCATGCAGATAGACCTCGGTCTTGCCGCTGCCCGTCACGCCGTGCAGCAGGAACGGCGCGAAACCCTGCGCGGCGCGGATCGCGTCGAGCGCCTCGGCCTGCTGGTCGGTGAGCGCCGGCGGCACAGCTCGTCCACCGGTTGTCGACAGGTTATCCACAGCTTTGGGCACAGGCGCGTCGTTCCAGCCGATCTCCTCGACGTCGACCCAGCCGCGCACCGCCCAGTCATCGAGCGTCGCGGCCGCCTTCGGATGCAGCGCGCGCGCGTCGGGCAGCCCCAGCGAGCCGGTGTCGACGAGCGCCTGCGCGAGCCGCCGCAGCGCGGCCCCGCGCGCGGGCAACGCATCGGGCAGCACCGCAC